>CAZWXA010000450.1:0-3181 GCA_964637755.1 uncultured bacterium
TCGGCGATCACGCTCGCGACCGACGTGCCCGCCGGATACGCCCTCGCGCGGCTCAGGCTTCCGGGCGCGGAGAATCTCGGCATCGGGGTGTTCATGACCTACCTCGTGCCCTCGATCATCCTCTTCCTCCCGCTCGCCCGCGTGGTGAGCGCGCTCGGCCTGCAGGACCGGTGGTGGTCGCTCGTCGTCGTGTATCCGACCTTCACCATCCCGTTCTGCACCTGGCTCCTGATGGGTTTCTTCAAGACCGTTCCCTTCGAGATCGAGGAGGCGGCGCGGGTGGACGGCTGCGGGCAGCTCGGCGCGCTCCTGCGCGTCGTCCTTCCGGTGAGCTGGCCCGGGATCATCACGGCGGCGATCTTCTCGTTCACGCTCTCCATGCAGGACTTCCTCTACTCGCTGGCCTTCATCTCGGTGTCGGACAACAAGCCCGTCCCGCTCGGGGTCGCCACCGAGCTGATCCGGGGCGACGTCTACTTCTGGGGCTCGCTGATGGCGGGCGCCCTCCTGGTGGGCGTGCCGGTGGCGATCGTCTACAACCTCTTCCTCGACAAGTTCATCTCGGGGATCACGGGCGCGGCCATCAAGTAGGGCGCGTGGGGCGGCCGCGAATCGCCGTGCGACGCTTCGATTCCGCGTCCGCCTTCGGTGACGATCGGCCCGCCAGGTCCTGCGCCCCGCCGGGCCGGGCGCCCGGAGGCCGGGTACGTCGTGTCGAGAACGAGCGCATCCGGTCACGCGCCCTCGGCCATCGAGCTGGTGAGGCCGCGGACGTAGCTGCGGGCGAAGGCGGCGCAGAGGAGCGCGATCGGGATCGCCGTCAGGTTGATCCCGGCGACGGTCGGCAGCTCCTCCAGGCTCACGTCCATCGAGCCGAGACCGGCCGGGATGGTCTGGCTGTGGGGGTCGAGCACGAAGATCGACGCGAGCATGAAGTCGCTCGAGATGGTGCCGAGGGCGAAGATGCCCGCGGCCACCAGGACGGGGCGGCTCGCCGGAAGGACGATCCGGAAGAACGCGGCCGCCCGGCTGGCCCCGTCGACGAGCGCGGCGTCCTCGAGGTCGCGGGGAAGGCGCTCCCAGTGGGACGAGAGGAGCCAGATACAGAACGGGAGGGCGAGCATCGGGTAGACGAGGAGCAGCGCGACGAGGTTGTCGTCGAGACCGAGCCGGACCACGACCTGGTACAGCGGGATGAAGAGGATCGTGTGCGGGACCGCGTAGGTGGCGAAGAGGGCACGGCGCCACCAGCGCCAGCCGGGAGGCCGGAGCCGGCCGAGCGCATACCCGGCCATGATGCCGGCGGCGAGCGTCAGCCCGACCGAGCCCGCGAAGACGATCAGCGTGTTCTCGACCCACTCGATGAACGGGTAGGAAGGAAGGATCGCGCGGCTGATCAGGCGGCCGCCCTGCCGCGGCGGTTCGCCGAACAGCTCGCGGAAGTTGTCGAGGGTGGGATGGAGGACGACGAGCGGGTGGCCGAAGACGTCTTCCTGGGGGGTCTTCAACGACTGGACCAGCATGAAGTAGATCGGGAACAGGCTCCAGACGCTGACGGCGGTGAGCAGCACCGCGCGACCGAGCCGGCTCCGCGCGAGCCGGGTCACGGGGACCACACCTCGGGGTCTCGCCGGCCACCGGGCGCCCGGAGGGCGGGCAGCCCTCCAGGCCCGGCGGGCCATGGAGGCCGCTCGCCGGCGGCCGGCCCGGTCGCAAGCTGGGGGCCGGCCAGGTACCCTCCATGCCGGCGCCCCGTCATGCCGGCCGCGTGCCGGGCGGATCGAACACCCGGAAGAGCCACCAGAGCAGGGCGAGCAGAGGCGGTACCAGGGTCAGTGTCAGCGCCGCCGCCAGCCCGAGCTGTCCCGCCTTGACGGCCAGCCAGTAGGCCTGGGTCCCGATCACGGGGAACACGATCCGTCCGCCGGTGAGCATCCACACGTTCGACAGGTCGGCGAAGCCGCTCGTCAGCGACAGGAAGGCCCCGAGTGCCAGGAAGGGCGCCATGAGCGGAACGGTGACGAGCCGGAAGCGGCGCCAGGCGCTTCCGCACTCGATCCGTGCGTAGTCGAACAGCTCGGGCGGGATCGCCGCGAGGCCGGCCAAGAGGAACACCGCCGTGAAGGCCCCCCCGCGCCAGATGTTGAAGAGCGCGACGCTCGCGAACGCGTAGGCGCCCGAGCCGAGCGTGTCGTCGACCGCGTGCTTCAGCATCGCCACGGAGAGGCTGTAGGACGTGATCAGCGGCGGGTTGAGTGTCCAGTACCAGCCGATGACCGCGACGCTCGCCGGGTAGACCCAGGGCAGGAAGACCGCGAGCAGGACGAGCGCGCGACCGCGGAACGGGCGGCGGAGCAAGAGCGCCACGGCGAGGCCGACCACGAGCTTGAGGAGGCCCGTGACCACGACGTAGGCGACGGTCGCGGCGGCGGCGGTCCAGAAGAGATAGTCGGGGGTGGTCAGGAGCCGGGCATAGTTCTCGAGCCCGACGAAGCGGGCAGGTCGATCGAGTTGCGGCGAGAGATCCGTGAGGCTGACCCAGGCCTCCCATCCCAACGGGTAGGCGAGCACCCCGAGCACCAGCACGACGGCCGGCGTCAGCAGAGCGTACGCTGTCAGGATCTCACGGCGGCGGCCGGCCATCACGGCGGACCCGGCTCCCGTCTCGCGGTGGAGGGCTGCCCGGGGAGCGCGCCCGGCGGGGCGGCGCCTACAGGAGGGATTCTTCGGTCTTCGCGTCGAAGAAGTGCAAGCGCTGGGGGAAGAACGCGAGCCGGATCTTCTCGTGCACCTTGAACCGGACGCTCGGATCGACGCGGACGACCACGTTGCTGCTACCGACCTTGAGGTCGAGGAGGATGTCGGCGCCGAGCGGCTCCACCACGTCGACGAGGGCGTCACAGGTCACCTCGGGCCCGTCGCTCGGATTCGCCGGCCGCAGGTCCTCGGGCCGGATCCCGAGCGTGACCGACTGGCCCTTCTTGGCGCCGAGCCGGGGGAACCGATCCGCCGGCGCCTTGAGGCGGAGGCCCGGGGCCTCGACCCAGAGCGCGCCACCGGCCTCGGTGATCGTGGCGTCGATGAAGTTCATGGCCGGGGAGCCGATGAACCCCGCGACGAACTTGTTCCGGGGCTTGCCGTAGAGCTCGAGCGGCTCGCCCACCTGCTGGATCCAGCCGTC
>CAZWXA010000450.1:3191-3414 GCA_964637755.1 uncultured bacterium
GTAGATCATCGTCGTGGCCAGCTCCTTGTGCAGCCGCGAGAGCTCGATGCGCATGTGCACGCGCAGCTTGGCGTCGAGGTTGGACAGCGGCTCGTCGAAGAGGAAGACCTGGGGATGCCGCACGATCGCCCGCCCGACCGCCACCCGCTGGCGCTGGCCGCCCGAGAGCTGCCGGGGCTTGCGCTTGAGCAGCTCCTGGATGCCGAGGATCTCGGCCGCGTCC
>CAZWXA010000451.1:0-979 GCA_964637755.1 uncultured bacterium
CTGACGCCGCCAGGAGAATGCACGAGCGCGCCCATGACCGTCTGCTCGACGAGCCGACCGCGACCCGCTTC
Organism: uncultured bacterium; assembly: GCA_964637755.1. Lineage (GTDB taxonomy): Bacteria > Methylomirabilota > Methylomirabilia > Rokubacteriales > CSP1-6 > AR9. The sequence continues at coordinate 72 of CAZWXA010000451.1, forward strand.
GATCATGAGGAATGGAAGTGGTGGAGCGAGATTCGCAAGACGCGCCCCTGCCTCATCGTCTCGCCCGACGAGCTCAACCAGTACCTGCGCACCGTGATGGTCGCCCCCATGACGACGGGCGACCACCAGTATCCCTGGCGAGTCCCGTGCCGGTTTCAGCGCCGATCGGGCTATGTCGCCCTGGACCAGCTCCGTACCGTCGACGGGGAGCGGCTCTTGCGCCGCGTGGGCCGGCTCCCTTCAGACGCAGTCCTGGAGGTACTCCGGACGCTGCAAGAGATGTTCGCGGAATGAGCGGCAGGCCGACCGACCTCGCGCGGCCGGCGCTGATGCGCCGCCGCTCACGCTGACCGTTGTCATGCCTGTCGGCGGACACCGTTCGACGGAACTCCGCTCCGGAGAATCGAGGTGATGGTCACTCGATGATTCGACGCTGTCCGAGCAGCCCGACGATCCTGGCCACGCTCTCCTCGACCGGCGTCGACTCCAGCGTGAGGGTGAGGTCCGCGCGCGGCGGCGTCTCGCCCGGAGGCGAGAGCGAGACCGACAGGAAGCGATCCGCTCCGACGATCTGCCTGGCCGTCTCGCGCACGGGATCCCAGGGGGCGACGAAGGCGCAGATGCAGAGCAGGCCGGCGTCGTTGAGGATGCGGGCGACCTCGGCCGCGCGCCGGAGGTTCTCCGAATGGTCGTCGCCGGTGAAGTCGAGGTCCCGGGAGAGGCCCCGCCGCAGGTCGGGGCCGTTGAGCATGGGGTCATCGACAGGCCGGCGCGAAGCTGCCGGTCTGCCTCTCCGAGATATCGCTGCTCGGTAGATTGCTGTCCTTCGCGGTTCGCCCGTTGGGCAAGTTTGACATAGACGTAACCAAGGAAGCATCGAGCATCCCCTTCGACGCCTGTCCGTGGGA
>CAZWXA010000451.1:989-3374 GCA_964637755.1 uncultured bacterium
AGGCCCCGCCGCAGGTCGGGGCCGTTGAGCAGCCCCACCGCCAGCCCCGCGTCGAAGAGATGCCGCTCCAGCGCATGGGCGAGCGCCGTCCGGCCGGGTCCGTCGGGACCGAAGAGGAGCACCGTCGCCCCCCGCTGGCCGAGGCGCGCCTCGCGCTCGGCCACGGACACCGGGCTCTCCCGCGGCTCCCGGTGGCCCGACGGCGACTCCGGGCCCCACAGGTCGTCCCCGGCGCGCCGGTCGGCGTGCCGGAGGATCATGCCGGCGCCGACCGTGTCGTTGGTGAGCCGGTCGATGACGATGCAGGCTCCCGTGGCCCGGTTGGTCGTGTAGGGATCGTACGCGATCGGCTGGTCCAGCGTGAGCGCGACGCGCCCCACCTCGTTCATCGCGAGCTGGACCGCCGGGCGCTTGTCCAGCGTGTTCACGTCGACGCCGTATCGGAGCTCCGTGATCCGGCCGGGGACCGTCCGCGTCATCTGCTTGATCCAGTAGCTCCGCCCCGGCGTGAGCGGCTTCTCCCCCATCCAGACCACCATCGCCTCCACCCGATTGGAGACGCTCGGCGAGTGGGCGGGGTGGACCAGCACGTCCCCGCGGGAGACGTCGATCTCGTCCTCCAGCGTGACGGTCACCGCCATCGGGGCGAACGCCTCGTCGCGCTCCCCCTCGTAGGTGACGATGGCCTTCACGCGGCTCCGGCGCCCCGACGGCAGCGCCACCACCTCGTCCCCCGGGCGGAGGCCGCCGGAGGCGATCGTGCCGGCGAAGCCGCGGAAATCGGGATGGGGCCGGATGACGTACTGCACCGGGAAGCGGAGCTCGGCCGGGTCGCCGTCCGAGGCGATCGGGACCGTCTCCAGATACGTGAGCAGCGGCGGGCCCAGGTACCAGGGCATGGCCCCGCTCTTCGCCACCACGTTGTCTCCCTCGAGGGCCGAGACCGGGATGAACTGGACGTCGGGGATGTCCAGCCTGGCCGCGAACGCCGCGTAGTCGCCCTTGATCCGCTCGAAGACCTCCTGCGCGTAGCCGGCGAGGTCCATCTTGTTGACGGCCACGACGACGTGCCTGATGCCCAGGAGGGAGACGATGAAGGAATGCCGGCGGGTCTGGGTCAGGACACCGCGGCGGGCGTCGATGAGGATGATCGCCACCTGACACGTGCTGGCCCCCGTGGCCATGTTGCGCGTGTACTGCTCGTGGCCGGGCGTGTCGGCGATGATGAACTTGCGCCGGTCGGTGGAGAAGTAGCGGTAGGCGACGTCGATCGTGATCCCCTGCTCGCGCTCGGCCTTGAGGCCGTCCGTGAGCAGGGCGAGGTCGACCGCGCCCGGCCCCGTGGTGCCGAACCGCGCGGAGTCCCGCGCCACGGCGGCGAGCTGGTCCTCGTAGATCGCCTGCGTGTCGTGGAGGAGCCGGCCGATCAGCGTGCTCTTACCGTCGTCCACGCTCCCGCACGTGAGGAAGCGAAGCAAATCCTGGCTCAGAAGTAGCCCTCCCGCTTCTTCTGCTCCATGGACGCGTCCTCGTCGTGGTCGATCATCCGTCCCTGGCGCTCGCTGTGCCGCGCCCGCCGCATCTCCTCGATGATCTCGGGCAGCGTGGTGGCGGTGCTCTCGATCGCGCCCGTGAGCGGGTAGCAGCCCAGGGTGCGGAAGCGGACGAGCCGGATCTCGGGCGCCTCGCCGGGCCGGAGACGCATCCGCTCGTCGTCGACCATGATGAGGGTGCCCTCGCGCCGGACGACCGGGCGGGGGGCGGCGAAGTAGAGCGGGACGATGGGGATCTTCTCGCGGTGGATGTACTGCCAGACGTCGAGCTCGGTCCAGTTGGACAGCGGGAAGACGCGGATGGACTCGCCCTTGTTGATCCTGCCGTTGTAGAGGTTCCACAGCTCCGGGCGCTGGTGCCGGGGATCCCACTGGTGGAGCCGGTCACGGAAGGAGTACACGCGCTCCTTGGCGCGGCTCTTTTCCTCGTCGCGGCGGGCGCCGCCGAAGGCCGCGTCGAAGCCGTGCTGGTCGAGCGCGGCCTTCAGCCCCTCTGTCTTCATGATCGCCGTGTACTTGCTGGAGCCGTGGTCGAACGGGTTGATGCCGTCGCGGAGCCCCTCCTCGTTGATGTGCTCGATGAGCGTCATCCCATTGTCCCGGCAGAACTGGTCGCGGAAGGCGATCATGTCGCGGAACTTCCACGTCGTGTTGACGTGCAGGAGCGGGAAGGGCAGCCGGCCCGGGTAGAACGCCTTCTGGGCCAGGCGCACCATCACCGAGGAGTCCTTGCCGATCGAGTAGAGCATGACCGGGTTGTCGAACTCCGCCGCCACCTCGCGGATGATGTGGATGCTGTCGGCCTCGAGCTGGTCGAGGTGCGTCAGCGTCA
>CAZWXA010000452.1:0-3373 GCA_964637755.1 uncultured bacterium
GGGCGCGGGTACGCCGACTCCGCCGGGAGCCCGACGCCGAGGCCGTGAGGTCGCGGGGGCTCCGCCAGGCCCATCTGGCTGGCATGCCCGTCTCCAGACGTCGTTTCCGTTCTCGATTCAGGTGTGCCTGAATGGGCGGGGGGTGAGCCGGGGCTCGTAGCCCGGCTTGTCGTGATACGCCTCTGGTAGTATGATTTGTGGTATGAAAGTCAAGACATCGATCACCCTCTCCCGCGACCTCCTGAACGCCATCGACGCCCGGGCGGGGCGTGGGCGGAGCCGGTCCGAGTTCATCGAGGCGGCGGTGCGGACCTTCCTCGACCAGACCTCGCGGGGCGAGCGAGATGCCAGGGACGTCGACATCCTGAACCGACGGGCGGAACGACTCAACCGCGAAGCCGCAGACGTCCTCGGCTACCAGGTGATCCCCTGAAGCGTGGAGACCTCTACCGGGTCGCGCATCCGTCCGCGCGCGACCCCAAGCGGTCACGGGTCTTCGTGGTGGTGAGTCGACAGGCCGTGCTGGAGTCGCGGTTCTCGACCGTGATCTGCGCGCCGATCTACTCGTCGCACGAGGGGCTGTCGACCCAGGTCGCGGCCGGTATCGGCGAGGGACTGAAGCACGAGAGCAGCGTGCACTGTGACGAGCTGGTCAGCCTGCCGAAGACGGCGCTGACGAACTTCGTGGGAGCCCTCTCCGCGCGGAAGCTCGCCGAGCTGAAGCAGGCGCTGCGCGTGGCGCTCGACGTCGAAGATTGAAGCCATCACCGGGGCGTCGCTGGCGGTGGACGGCGGCGAGGGCATGAGCTGGGGTCGTAGCGCGGCCGGCGGGGCCGCCGCCCGTGTCCGCTTCCTGACGCAAACGAGGCTGAAGCACGGCGACGCCTTCGTCCGCCGCCCGGAGTTCCACGTCCTGTTCCGGCGGCTCCTCGGCCGGCTCTCGTCGATGGCCCGCTTCCACTGCGGCGAGCCCCTCGACGTGGACTTCCGCGGCCTGATCGAGGCGGGCTCGGTGGTCCGGCTGGCCCGCGACGAGACGCGCTGGACGCGGTACTCCGCGCGCCAGGACCGGCGCATGGAGTGGGACGGCCTCGTCGGTGACGCCGTCTACGGGGGCGACCTGCGCCCCTTCTGGTCCTACCTCGTGCTCGGGCGGTGGGTCCACGTGGGCAAGGGGGCGACGTTCGGGCTCGGTCGCTACGAGGTGATGGCATGAGCAAGCCCGGCCGGAACGACCCGTGCCCGTGCGGCAGCGGGAAGAAGTTCAAGAAGTGCTGTCTCGCCCGGGGTCCGGAGGCCTGGGGCGCCTACAGCCCGGCCGAGCGGGACAGCGCGCTGGCCCTGCTCGGCGAGTTCACGTGGCGGCCGGAGATGGCGCCACAGCGGGACGCCGCCGAGGAGGTGTTCTGGGCGCCGCTCCACCGGATGCCCCAAGTGGACACGGACGATCCCGAGCTCATCGAGGAAAGCGCTGGCGTCTTCGAGGACTGGTTCGCCTTCGACGTCGCGGGCGCGGAGGGACGGAGCCCACTCGAGGCACTCCTCGAGCGCGAAGGGCACCGCCTGTCGGCAGGTGAGCGCGAGTTCCTGGAGCGGCTGGGCCGGACGGAGCTGCGCCTCTACGAGGTCACGGACCCGGCGCCCGGCATCGGGGTCGGGCTGGTCGACCTGTGGGCGGACGCGTGGCGCTTCATGCACGACCCCGAGGCGGCGAAGGGCCTGAGGGCCACCGACGTCCTGGCCGCGCGGCTCATGCCCGGACCGGCCGGCGGCGGCGTGGTCATCGAGGGGGCCACCCTGCCGTACCCGACCGCCGCGAAGGAGGACGTCCTCTCCCTGCTCCGCGGGGCGGTCCCCCCGCACGGCGGAGAGCTGCCGCTGGCCGGCACCAGCCAGCTCCGCTTCAAGTCCGCCGTGCCCGTCCTCCACTGCCTGTGGATGGTGGCGGTCGCCGGGCCGTCGGCACCCCGCATCCTCCCCGAGCGCGACGCGCTGATCTGGACCCCGGGCGGGGGACGCGTGATTTCGTCGGTCATCATCCCCGGGTCGGGCGAGGTCATCGAGCCGTGACGAACGCGAGCAGGCGGACCGGCTAATGGAGGAGGCGGCGCGAATGGCGCAAGCGGCGATCGAAGAGTACCGCGCGGGCCTCGATCGACTGGTCCAGGAGCGGGGCCGGGCGTTCTATGGCGACGAGGCCGGCGACATTCCGGCGTCCGATCTCTTCACCGAGACCATGTGCGGGCACGCATCGCCAGCGCGTGCAATGACTGCGGCCTGGAGCGCATCCAGTTCAGCGCCTTCTGGCGGGTTTCTCGACAGCACCCGGCGGGGCGGGCTGTTCTCGCGGCTGGCCGACACCCTGGGGCGGGATGGCGGCTAGGTCCTCCTCCCGCCCGTGTGCGAGAAGGACGCGCACGCCCGGCGCCAGGTGATCAACGAGCCGACGGCGTGGCCGGTGAGCGATGGCTGATGTCGATCGATGCCGGGGCTCGGCCGGAGCGAGCCCTCGACCCGCGAACACGTGCGCAGGACGTCCTCGACGGTGGCCCGCAGGCGAGACTCGTCTCCGTCCGTCCCGGAGCGCTCTCCGTACGTCTCGACGGCGTACGCGCTCAGGAGCTTCGGCCACTCGCGGGCGAACAGCCCCGCGTGGAGGAACAGATCCAGACCGGCGAGGGTGTCCGCTGGGGCCGGTCAGCTCCTCACCGGCGACCGCGTCAAGTGGCTCCGCGCCGCCAAGGGCCTACCGAGTCTTCGCCACCGCCTGCGGGCGGCGCACTTACTCACCGCCAAGGAACTCGCCACGGCGCTCGGCGTCAGCTATGACACGGTGAAGGTCTGGCGACGACACGGGACGGCTGCACACCCGCCGCTGCAACGACAAGGGCGAGTGGCTCTACGCGCCGCCGAACGAGCAGCCAGTGCGTCGGCGCGCCCCGACGCTCGCTGCCGCCCTCGGCGATCCCGCCACATCACGAGCAGGAGGTGCAGTATGACGTGTCGTCCTTCGAGGTAGACGTGTTGCTGTGCCCTTGCTGTGGCAGCCGCATGTGCCTCATCGCGACCGTGAACGATCCTCTGGTCATTCGGCAGATCCTCGCTCATCTGGGCCTCGCGCGCTCGGGGCAAAGCCCCGGCCCTGCTCCGCCCGAGCCGTGAACGTGGGGACCGACCATGACATTGGCGCGTTTGCGGTGGCTTCGATTCGCGGGTGGTGGCGCTTCGAGGGGCGGTGGCTGAATCCGAATCTCCGGAGACTGCTGATCACCGCGGATGGCGGAGGCAGCAACGGCTACCGGCTGCGCCAGTGGAAGCTGGAGCTTCAGGGATTGGCGGACCGCACGGGGCTTTCCATCATGGTGTGCCACTT
>CAZWXA010000453.1:0-3367 GCA_964637755.1 uncultured bacterium
GCACCCCGTCCTCCAGCACCGACTGGCCGGGCGCCTCGGGGTCCGCCAGCACCGGGGCGTCGACGTGCACGACCACCTGGTAGCGCTCCCCCGGCGGGCCCATGGCGAGGACGCAAACGAAAATCGGTTGACACGTGTCCCTGACGCTCGGCCCCGTCCCCATGTGGGGGGTCCGGCACGGGGATCACGAAGTGGATGTCGACCTGCCCCTCTTCCACCATCACCCGCTCGATCACCGTTCGGACGAGGCGTTGGCGGTCCTCGAAGGGCAGCGTGGCGAGCGGAGCACGGATGCTGCGAGTAAAGTTCTGAAGGCTCATCTGGAGTTCGGTCTGCTGGAGAGCCGCGGTGTGCTCGCCCCGGATCGTTTCAAGGCCGGCCTGCACGTGGTCGCGCCGCTGGCGCAGCAATCCCTGTCGTCGTTCGAGCTGCGGCAGCTCGATCAATCCCGCCTGATAGGCGTCGAGCAGCCGGTGCTCCTCGCGGTCCATCTCGACCAGTGTGTGTTCAAGCGCTCGGGCCTCTTGCGCGACGACGTCGTCGGGACGGAGGCCCGGCTCGGCGCGCAGCTTGGCGTACCCCGCCATGATCAGGGTCGGGTCCTCGAGATGCCGCCGCACCTCGGTCCACACGAGCTCATCGAGTTCGTCAGCCCGCAGGTGGCGCTGCGAGCAGCGCCCGGTCCCGCATCGGGCGCGAAGGCGGTCGTGTCCCGTGCAATAGTAGTAGTGATGAAAGGTTCCGTCGCGCCCCCGCATGCGATGGCACGACGTCGCCAGGTCACACACCCGGCAGCGGACCAATCCACGTAACACGTAGTGCCCTGACTTGAGATGCCGCGGGCTAAAGCGGCTGTTGTCGGGATGGATCGCGTGCGAACGCCGGAACACCTCCTCGCTGAGGAGGGGCGGGACGCGGATCGGGATCCACTCGGAGGCCGGCCGGCGCCGCGTCCGGCTCTTCGTGCGGCGGGCCCGCCGCGCCCGGGGGACCTCCCCCTCGAGCACTTCGTGCCGGTTGAAGTACAGCGTGCCGATATAGGCTTCGTTCCGCAACACGCGGCCCACCACGCTATGTCCCCAGCGCGCGAGTCCGGTGGCGCTGGGATGGGCCGACTCCGTCAACCGGAGCGCAATCTGTCGGATGCTCAGCCGATCCTCGACGTGCCAGGCGAAGATCTGCCGCACCACCTGGGCTTCGGGCTCCGAGATCTCGAGGTGCGCGGGCACGCCATCGCGGCGCGGAATGCGCCGGTACCCATAGGGCACCTTCCAGGAGACCACCTCCCCCTGCCGGGCGCGGAAGAGTTTGCCGCGCCGATAGCGCTCGGTGATCTTCATCCGCTCGTACTCCGCGATCGCCCCCTGGATCTGCACGAGGAGCCGCGTGTGGGGATCCTCACTGGGCGGCTGCTCCAGGAAGATGACCCGGACGGCGAAGCGCTCCAGTTCCTCGAGGATCAGGACCTGGTAGGCGTACTTGCGGGCGAGCCGATCGGGGCAGAGCACCAACACGGCCTCGAAGGCGCCGGCTTCGGCCCCATTCCGCAGCCGGTCCAGCCCGGGGCGGTCCAGGCGGCTCCCGCTGTAGCCGTCATCGACACACACGTAGGCGCTCCCCACGTCGTGGTGCTGTTCCTGCGCAAAGCGGTGCAGCGCATCCAGCTGCGAGGCGATCGTTCCCTGTCGCTCCTGGCGCTCCGTCGAGACCCGCGCATAGAGGGCCACTCGCATGGGGGTGCTCCTCGTGGTAGGAGGGCGTGGTGTGGGGAGGGGCTGCCGTGACCTGCCCTGCGGTCGCGCGGAGCAAGAGACGATAGGTGTCGAGCAGGGCCGTGACTCGTGAATCCGCGGGGCCCGACCAGGGCCGCCGCGGGGCGGCGACACAGCGGATCATCCAACCGCCCGCCGGCGGAGCCAAGAGTCCGGCCAGCCCCTGAGCCCCGAGTCCTGGAGGGGGATCGCTCCGGCCATCAGCCGAACTGGCCCAGGTGAGGAAGGCCAAGCGCCGCGCCTCGTACTGCCCCTGCACGGCGTCCCCGACCGCGATGAAGTGCTCGCCCGCCAGCGGGCGGGACCGGGTGGCCGGACCTTCACCGAGCAATGGAGTTCTTTTTTCGCCCGCGGCCGACGAGCCGTTCCACCGTCCGGCGATGCAGCTGCACGTCCCGCTCGCGTGCCAACCGCTCCACGAGCGCAGGAATCGAGAGGGCCGGATTGGCGGTGCGCTGCGCCCGCAGGAACTCCACCACGTCCGGCGTGCACTTGACCGGCCCCACGCGCCCGGGTCGTCCATCCCGCAGCCCGGCGATCCCGCGCCGAGCAAACCGCCGCCGCAAGATGTAGAACGTCTGGCGACTGTAGCCGAACCAGTCGCACACCGTGGTGACCGTCTGGCCGTCCACGAAGTGGGCCCGCAGCATCTCGTACTTGACTTGGAGTTCATCGCGGGCGTCGAAGAACGTCGGATGCTCCCAAAACAGCTGCGCCCGAACCCGGGTCTGGGCCGGGTGGAGGGTGCCCTCCTGCTGGAGCGCCCGCCGCTTGTCGGGGGTACCACGTGCCATCGGGTTGGGCTCTTGGCCGCACCCTCGCACGGGAGGGCCGAGGATGTCAATATATATACACCGCACATGGCCCGACCGCGCGGCCGCTCTTCCGAGGCCCACGGCTGACCCGTCATCGGCACCCCCCAGCCCGCGACCGGTTCAACCCGTCTTTGCCCGCCGATGCTATGCTCTGTGCGTCTCGCAGGCATTCGCGGCATTCACCCCCTTCCCGGGAGCAGGCAGAAGCACCAGGACCTCGGCCCTCACCGCCTCGAAGGCGCAACGGCCCGACTGCGGCATACATCACTTGACATACGGCCCACATGATGTGACACCGGCGAGGGTTTCATCGGGCTGCCTGGCGAGTCGACGAAGTCGGCGTCGATGCTTCGGAAACAGGTATAGGCCCGAGGCTATCGGGTCGACGCGGATGGGGAGGATCCAGCGCAGATGCACATTTGCGTCTCTACCATACCCGGATCGAGCCCGTGGTGGAGCGCCGTCTCCGCCAGCCCAACTTCCACGCTTTTGGGAGCGGAGTGCTGATATGTCAACAGGTTACGCGCGTCTTGAGTGACTATGGTGACGGGGTGGGGACCCAGGTCTTCACCGGCTTCATGACCTGGTGCGGGAGCTGGAGGGTGCGGTAGATCTCCCGATGGATCGCCTCGGGCGTCGAACCCTTCCGGATCCGCAAGGTCTGGCCGTTCGTCGCTGGCAGCACCACCGTGACCACCTGGTGCGTGGAGAGCTGCTCGCGCAGTGTGGCCCACGACGTGTGCACGCCCTGGTCCAGGAAGCGCTTCTCGATCGCGACGA
>CAZWXA010000454.1:0-1401 GCA_964637755.1 uncultured bacterium
TGAAGCACATCCCGGTCATCGCGCTGTCCGCTCACGCCATGACCGGGGACGAGGCCCGAGCCCGCGAGAGCGGGTGCGACGACTACATCAGCAAGCCGCTCGACGAGGACGTTCTTTTCGTGAAGCTCGCCAATCTCCTCGGCCGCTCGTAGCTGACCATGGGCGACCGGTCCGCGAGGAGCGAGGCCATGGATCATGCAAGGAAGCTTTCGGGTCCCTCCTAATGAGCGGTAGCGGTCGATCGGACCGGCCATCGAAGATCCTGATCGTCGACGACGAGCCCTTCAACGTCGACTATCTGGAGCAGGAGCTGGAGGACCTCGGCTACGTGACGGTGAGCGCGCGGGACGGCAGGGAGGCCCTGGAGAAGGTCGCGGCCGAGCAGCCGGACCTGATCCTGCTGGACGTGATGATGCCGGTGATGGATGGCCTGACGGTCTGTCGGCTGCTGAAGGGCAGCGAGGAGACCCGGCTGATTCCCGTCGTCATCATGACGGCGCTCGACGGGATCGAGGAACGCATCAAGGGGATCGAGGCCGGTGCCGACGACTTCCTCACGAAGCCCCTGAACCAGCGCGAGCTGATCGCCAGGATCCAGACGGCGCTCGCGCTCAAGCATGCGGTGGACCGGAAGCTCGGCGAGCTCCGGCGCGTGCAGGATCACTTCGCCAAGTTCGTCCCCGAGGCCGTGAAGCGGCTCGTGGCGGCGAACCCCGACGCGCCCGAGCTGGCCAAGCAGGAGCGGGACGTCTCGGTGCTCTTCGTCGACATCAGCGGATACGCCGGCCTGAGCGAGGCGCTGCCGCCCGCCGTCCTGAACCGGCTGGTCGAGAGCTACTTCTCGGCCTTCCTCGACTGCATCCACGAGGCGCAGGGCGACATCAACGAGACGGCGGGAGACGGCTTCATGGCCGTGTTCCAGGAGGCTGACGTCCAGACGCACGCTCTGCGGGCGGCTGGCGCGGCCGTGAGGCTGCTGGGCACCGCCGACGCCCTCAACCGGAGGGACTCCGGGCACTCGCTGGCGATTCACATGGGACTGAACTCGGGGCCGGCCCTGGTCGGCTCGACGCAGTTCGAGGGGCTCCGGGGGAGCCGCTGGACGTTCACGGCGAGCGGCCCCGTGACGAACCTCGCGGCCCGCTTGGCGGGCGTCGCCGAGCCGGGCCAGATCCTGGCCGGTCCCGAGACCGTGCGCCGCCTCGGCGACCGGTACCGAACGGAAAAGCTCCGCCGCGAACGCTTGAAGAACCTCGCCGAGGCGATCGACATCTACCGGATCGTCGCGGAGCGTTGAGCAGCCGTGGCTGGCCTGATGGCGCCGGTCGATCGGGAGAACCCGCGTGGAACGTCCCGGCTTGGGGCGCCCGACCCCTGGCCGGCCTGGGCCCGCCCCCGGCC
>CAZWXA010000454.1:1501-3349 GCA_964637755.1 uncultured bacterium
GGGACCGGTGCCCCACGTGACCACGCATCTCGAGGTCGTCGGGCTGTCGGTCACCGACCAGCACTGGTGGGTGCGAAGGCGGCCGGCTCGTGATCGACCGGATTCTCCGGGGAGGGTGACCGATGGGTTCACTGGCGCTCGTGATCGTCCTGACGCTGCTCGGTCTCGCTGCGGGCGGCCCCGCTTTCGGGGCGGAGGCCGAGGTCTTCGACTTCAAGAGCGAGATCGCGAAGGCGAACCCGCAGGCGGGGGCCGCCAGTCGCTTCCTGGTGAGGAGGCCGGAATTCACCGTCAACGCGGTCGTGGTGCGGGAGGAGATCCCCACGCACCAGCACGATGACGGGAGTCACGTGCTCTACATCGTGAGCGGCCAGGGGACCGCGACGATCGACGGGAAGCCGGTCGCGCTCAAGCCCGGCGTCATCGTCCACATCCCGCAGGGGATCGTCCATAGCATCAAGGCCCAGCGAGGGAAGCTCACGTTCGTGGACTTCGTCCAGCACGCCTTCGATCCGACCCAGGCCGAGCGGCCGAAGTGAGACGGATCCGGTTCGGTCCGGCTGCTCGCGGATCGGGACACGGAGGCCGGATAATCGCGGGACAAGGGCGTCGATCTGAGCGAGGGAGAGATCGACGATGTTCTCCGAGAGTGCGGCGACCCCTGCGGACCCGGTGCCCGGTATAATGATCTCGTGGCAGAAGCCCGCCGGTACCAGCTCCAGTCCGAGGCCGCCAATCGTCTCATCGAGCAACTGATCGACGAGGTCGCGGTTCCCCGCGAGAGGCGGGGCTACTTCACCCAGATTCTGACGACGGCGCTCAAGCTCCACGAGGACGGCGCGGGGACCGGCGACCTGAAGATCACGAACAGCGCGCTCAAGGAGCTGCGCTACTCGTTCAAGGTCTTCGCGCCGTACAGCGAGGTCCGGAAGGTCACCGTGTTCGGCTCGGCGCGCACCGCCGCCACCGACGCCGCGTCCATCGCGGCGCTCGCGTTCGGCCGGCGGATGGTCGAGGCGGGCTGGATGGTGGTGACGGGCGCGGGGGCCGGGATCATGGGCGCCGCGCAGGAGGGGGCCGGGGGCGAGCACAGCTTCGGGCTCAACATCCGCCTGCCGTTCGAGCAGGAGGCGAATCCGTGGATCGCGTCGGACCCGAAGCTCGTCACCTTCAAGTACTTCTTCACGCGGAAGCTCTTCCTGGTGAAGGAGGCCAACGCCCTCGCGCTGTTCCCGGGGGGGTTCGGCACCTGTGACGAGGCCTTCGAGGCGCTGACCCTGATGCAGACCGGCAAGTCGCGGATCGTCCCCCTCGTGCTGCTCGATGTCGGCGTGGCGCCCTACTGGCGGGCGTGGCAGGCCTTCGTCGAGGACACCATGGTCGCCCAGAAGCTGGTCGACGGGACGGACAGGGCGCTGTACAGGGTGGTCGACAGCGTCGACGCGGCGATCGGGGAGATCACGCTCTTCTACCGCGTGTTCCACTCGAGCCGCCTCGTCGGCGACAACGTCGTGTTCCGCCTCAAGCGCCCGCTGCCGGATGCATCGGTCAGCGAGCTAGAGCGGCGCTTCGAGGCCGTCCTGAAGGGGCCGGTCGACCAGGCCGGCGGCCCGCTGCCGCAGGAGAACGGCGCCTACCCTGAATTGCCCAGGCTCGTCCTGCCCTTCTACGGGTCATCCTACGGCCGGCTGCGCCAGCTCATCGATTTCGTCAACACCCAGTAGCGCTCGCCATCGATCGCCGCGCCCCACCTGCCTGGCTCATCGGGATGCCGAAAACCCCGCAGCCCGCTGAAAAAGGCCCAGATGCAAGGCGGCCGGAGTTCGAGCTGAGCAGCCAATCTGCGAG
>CAZWXA010000455.1:0-3343 GCA_964637755.1 uncultured bacterium
GGCATTGACCCTCACCCTCGTGACGCGGCCGCCGCACGACGAGACCACCCGCGGATGGGCCGCGCGACTCCACGCCGAGGGGCCCGAGGCCCCCGTGATCGGCGCCGGGAATCGCTCCTGTGCGCCGACTTACGCGCCGAAGACGACGCGGGTCCCCGTGGACGGCATCACGAGTTTCTTCGGCATCGCGCCGTGAAGGGCGATGATCGTGTTGAGGCCCGTGCAGTGCATCGGGATGACGTAGTCGGGATCGATCGCCTTGAAGGCCTCGACGGTTTTGGCGACGATCTCGTCGGGCGCCGGGGCCAGGTGGAAGCCGCCCACGATCGCGTGGACCTTCTGGATGCCGGTGACCTTCTGCGCCTGCCGCACGGAGTTGACGACGCCGGCGTGGCCGCACGACGTGATGACGACGAGTCCTCGGTCCTTCACGTTGTAGACCGTCGCGTGCTCGCCCTGGAAGGTGTCGAACACCAGCTCGCCCGGCTTGGCCGCGACCTGGGTGGCGCCGAAGTGGCTCGCGGAGCACGCCGAGTCCATGGGACCGGCGACGAGCCGGCCCGCCGCCGGCGGCTTCTCGAAATCGGTGACGCGGTCGATCTGGCCCGTGGTCAGGGCATGGCCCGCCACGACCGCCGGCTGCGTGGCGAGGACGACCTCGATTCCGCGTGCCTCGAGCCCGGGACGGTCGAGCTGGCCCATGTCCACGGGGCCGGCGGGCGTGGCGACGATGCGCTTGCAGAACGTGTCCTCACCGCCGGCATACAGCGTCAGCCCGGACCTGATCACGCGCTGCTCGACCAGCGGCGCCAGCGCGCCATAGTGATCCACGTGCCCGTGACTGAGGATCAGCGCGTCGGCGCGGCCGGGATCGACCCTCAGCCCTCGATAGTTGTGGGCGAGGGTCCTCTCCGTGAGCGCGAAGTCGAGGAGGATCTCCCGCCGATCGGGGCCGCGAAGCGACTCGAGGTGGTAGGCGAGACCGTGCTCGGCGAGCAGGGTTTCGCCCCCGCGGACGAACGGCGCCCGCTGCACCGTGATGGTGTCGAGCTTCCCGCCCTTGGCGAAGATGTCGTAGATGTTGTCCACGACGTTCGTCATGACGAGGCGCTCCACCCTCGGGACGGCGCTCGACTGCGCTGCGGCCCGCCCGGCGACACGCGTGACGCCCCCCACCGCGAAGATCCCCGACCCCACCGCCCCCAGCCGCAGCACGTCCCGTCGTGTCATGGCCCCCTCCCTGCGCGCGAGATCGCGGGGACTATGCGCGCCGGGTCGGTCCGTTGTCAACCAAGGCAACCGCGTCGAGGACCGGTGTGTTCGAGCAGCTCATCGAGATGCGCCTGAAGGGGCCCGACGACCACGGCGAAGGACACCGAAGGGGGACGGGAACAGGAGTGACGAGAACAGGAACGCGGACGGCCGCGCTGGTGACGCTTCTGGTGTTCGCGAACACGGCGGGAGCGATGGACACCCAGGGAGCAGTCGATCAGCTTGCCACCCAGGTCGCGCAGGGGATGCCCGAGGGTCAGACGCTCAAGATCGCCGTGACTGATTTCACCGATGGCCAGGGTGTGACCAGCGACTACGGGCGGCGGGTCGCCCACCTGCTCATCCTGCGCCTGGCGGCCGACCGGACGCTCATGCCGATCGAATGGAGCGTTCTCGGACTCGTGCTCTCCCAGCTCGGCCTCGAGCGGTCGGATCTGGCGAAGCTCGAGAACGCACGGCTGCTGGCGAAGCAGTTCGGCGCGGACGTCGTCGTCGTCGGATCCCTGTCAGACCTCGGCGATCACGTCACGCTCGAGGCGCGCGCGTTCGACATCGCGACTGGTCGGCCCCTGGGCCTTGCCAGTGCCGGTGTGACCAAGGACGCCAAGGTGATTCGCATGCTCGAGGCGGGGCGCAAGTGACGCCCTGGGGCGGGCCGGAGGCTGGCGCTCCGGCCCGCTCGCCCGGACGACGACGCGACTTACGGAAGCTGGTAGCCCTGCTTCCCGACCCGGATCTGGTAAAGGTTCTTGCCGGACGTGAGGTAGAGGAGGTTCGAGTCCTGGCCGCGGCCGAAGCCGACGTTGGTCGGGAGTTCCTTGCCCGTGGAGATGTGCGCGAGCTCCCTGCCGTCCGGCGCGTACACGGTCACGCCCGGACGATGCTCGCAGCGCTCGGCCGCCCACACGTTGCCCTCCGTGTCGGCCACGAGCCCGTCGGGGCCGCTGCACGCCGGCGACCGGTCCTTGCTGTAGTCCTTGAAGACGCGCCGATTGCTCGCCGTGCCGTCCGGGGCCAGGTCGTAGACGAACAGGGCGTGGGTGCCCAGCAGGGTCTTCTCCCCCTCCTTCAGGGTCTGGAACTCGAACCAGCCGTTGTCGTTGCTGACGATGTAGAGCCGCTTCTGGTCCGGCGAGACCAGGACACCGTTGCACTTGCCACAGTCGGTGGCAACCCGGTGCACCGACCCGTCGGGATCCAGGCGGTAGGTGGCGAAGCCCGCCTGCACGATCGGCTCGTGGCCGAGATACCGCGGGTCGCTGAAGTAGATGCGGCCCTTCTCGTCGATGGTGATGTCGTTGAGGGCGTTGTAGGACCTGCCCTCGAAGAGCCCGGTCAGCACCCAGCTCCGCCCCGTCTTCATGTCGGTCTTGACGAGCATCCGCCCGCCGTAATCGGCGCCGAGGGCGGCGATCATGTTCCCGTCACGGTCGAACTTGATCCCGTTGGACATGCCGCTCGGGGACCGGTAGATGCTGAACTCACCACTCTGCGGGTTGTACCTCCAGATGTTGCCGGCCTGGATGTACTTGCCCGAGGGGTCCTTGCAGAACTTGGAGAACGTGATGTCGCTGAAGTACATCATGCCGTCGTGCCCGGCGGCGACGCCTTCGGTCAGGATGCAGCCACCGTCCCAGATCCGGTCGAGCCGCGCCCCGCCGGGGACGACGCTGGAATCACCCGTGGGCGCCGGGAATCCCGGATCGACGGCGATCGCCGGCGGCGTGAGCGCCAGGCCGGCCAGCGCGAGGACAGCGAGGGCTAAGATGCTCCGCTCGAGCAAGGCGACGAACTTCATGGTGCCCCTCCCCTTCAGTAACGCGACGTTGTTCGAAACTGTGATGGACCGATGACGGACTCCTGAGGACTCGGATACTAGCCCGGCCCACCGGGGGAGTCAATGCGGATTGCGCCCTCCACACCGGCTCGTGCGAGGGAACCAGGCTGGCAGATGCTGAGGAACCTGCAGGCCGGTCAAGGAGGCCCGGATGAGGCGGCCGCCGTTCGAGCCGAGGCGGAGCCCGCGCGCCAGCTTCGTTGACAGCATCGCGGGCTCGCGCCTAGACTCGCC
>CAZWXA010000456.1:0-2880 GCA_964637755.1 uncultured bacterium
CGCGGCGGGCGGGGCGCCCCCTGAGGCGAGCCGGGGGACCCCACACCGGGCGGGGTGGCGAGCCGAATGGGGCTGCCCGCCGCGACAGGACCCGTCCGCCTCTCGGGTGATCCGTTCATGAATGGTCCGGGCCAGGTGTCTCGATCCATGATGCGGAACATCATTCACTCGATCCCGAAGCGGTTCGTCCTGGTGGCGGTCCTGCTGTCCATGGCGTCCGTTTCGTCCGCGGGGCTCTCGGTCGACCAGCCGCTCTCGATCCCGGCCATGACGCGCCAGGCCCAGGTCGTCGTAATCGGCGAGGTCGTGTCCGCCGCCGGCGAGTGGAACCCGGCGCGCACGCTGATCGTGACCCGTGTCGAGGTCAGCGTGGGCGAGATCTTGAAAGGGACGGTCCAGGGACGCCGGCTGAGCTTCTTCCAGCTCGGCGGGCAGGTGGGCGATGTCGCCAGCGCGGTCGGCGGAACACCGTCGTTCGGCCGGGGCGAGCGCGTGCTGCTGTTCCTGTCCAGGCGCCGCGACGGGACGCTCGGCGTCGTCAGCGTCTTCCAGGGCAAGTTCTCGCTCGAGCGCGATCCGGCCACGGGTCGCGAGATGGCCGTGAGATCGGCGCCCGAGTCGGCCGAGGTTCTCGACCGGCTCCCGGTCGACGAGGCTCGATCTCGAATCCTGTCAGCACTCGGCCGATGAGGAGGTCCCGGTGAACTCAAGGTGCTCTGGAGCAAGAACCGCCGCCCTCTCCCCTGGCGGGCCGCGAGCGGTCTTCGCCGCCTGTCTGGCGACCCTCCTCGTGCTCGGCTCGGCCGGGCTTCGGGCCGAGGCCACCGTCGTGATCCCCATTCCGGACGAGGCGCTCGCAGCGCACGCGGCGGCCATCGTCGTCGGGCAGGTCACGGCGATCGAGAGCCGATGGGACCAGCGCCACCGGCAGATCTTCAGCCTGATCACCCTCTCGGTCGACGAGGTGCTGAAGGGGAACCTTGCGCCAGGCGAGCTGACCCTGAAGCAGGTCGGCGGCAGCATCGGCACGTTCCACTCCTGGACCGAGGGGAGCCCCGAGCTGTTCGTCGACGAGAAGGTCCTGCTCTTCCTGCGGCAGAACCCGGACGGGAGCTTCCGGGTCGCCCACCTTTACCAGGGGAAGTTCAGCATCCTGGGTGACCCGTTCACCGGTGCAGAGTACGCCTACCGGGTGGCGCCCGAAGGCGTCCACGTGATCGCCGCAGACTCCACTCCCGTTCCGGCGTACGACCTCCATGCCTTCCAGAGCTTCAAGACCCGCATCCGGCGACATGCCCGGGCGGCCCCGGGCGACCCGGGCACGAAGGCGCCGGTGATCAAGCCCGAGGTGGCGTCGGTCGTCTCCCAGCCCAGTCGCCAGTTCGCGTTCATCGGCAGCCCCTCGAGGTGGTTCGAGCCCGACGCGGCGCTCCCCGTCAAGGTGTCCATCAACTCGCTGGGGGAGCCGGCCGCCCCCACGGGCGGGATGGAGCAGGCCCGGGCGGCGATGGCGGCCTGGAGCTCCGTCACGGGCTCGAGCTTCCGCTACAACGACGGCGGGCTGACTCCCGCGCAGGGCTACAAGTACGACGGGGTCAGCACGGTCTCCTTCCGCGATCCCCTGGGCCAGATGGACGCCCCGGTCCGCTGCGGCGGGACGCTCGCCATCGGCGGCTTCTTCCGGAGCGGGAGCCAGACCCGGACCGTTAACGGTCAGAGCTTCTACCGGATCTTCGAGGCCGACGTCGTGGTCAACGACCAGTGGAATGGCTGCCGGTTCTACGAGGACTTCCCGAAGCTCGCCGAGGTGCTCACACACGAGCTCGGCCATGCCCTGGGCCTCGGCCACTCGAGCGACCCCGGCGCCACGATGTACGCGTTCGCCCACTTCGACGGGCGCGGCGCCTCGCTCGCGGAGGCCGACATCGCCGGCCTGCGATTCGCCTACCCGTCGGCGGACCCGCCGACGCCCGCCGACCTCGCCCTCCTGTCCGTGACCGCCCCGGCCACCGCCAGGTCAACCGGAACTTCAGCGCCCTGACCACCATCAAGAATCAGGGCGGGACGGCGACCGGCCCGTTCTCGGTCGCCTTCTACCTGACGCTCGACCCGGCGAGCCCCGGAACGCTCCTCGGCACCGTCAACCGCGCATCGCTGGCGGTGAACGCCTCGACGGCCTTCTCGGTCTCGATCACCGCGCCGAGCTGGGCGAAAGGGCGTTCCCTGTACGTGCAGGCCGTCGTCGACCCCGGCAACGCCGTGGGGGAGTCGAGCGAGGCCAACAACGCCGGCGCTTCGGCCGGGATCCTCGTCGTCAAGTAAACGCTGGAAAGCCCGAGCGGAGCCAACGGAAGAACCGGCCCGCCGGGCCGTTCCTGCCCTCCTGACCCCTCGCCCGGATTATTCATGAACGGTGGCAACTGGGACCGGACGGGTGGCGCGGCGGGCGGGGCGCCCCATGAGGCGAGCCGGGGGACCCCACACCGGGCGGGGGTGGCGAGCCGAATGGGGCTGCCCGCCGCGACAGAACCCGTCTGCCTCTCGGGTCATCCGTTCCTGAACGGTCCGGACTAGGGTCTGATCGCGGGAGCCAGGGCAACGCTCTTGACAGGCCCGGCGAAGGCTCGCATAGTCCCCGGCGAGGCACCGAGAACCCGACCCGATCCTGGAGGGCCGCCGTGAGCGTTCCCCTGTCCGTCTCCGATCCCGTATCGCTTGGCCTCGACCCGCAGGCGCTCGAGCGCCTCGCCGAGCTGATCAACAGCCACATCACCGAGGGGCGGTACCCCGGCGCCCAGATCGCGGTCGCCCGCCACGGCAAGCTCGCCCTCTGCCGCACCTTCGGCGACGCCCGGCTCGATCCACGGCGGGTGGCCGCCA
>CAZWXA010000456.1:2890-3333 GCA_964637755.1 uncultured bacterium
TTACTCCAACACCAAGGTGCTCACCGCGTGCGCGGTGTGGGTCCTGGTCGAGCGCGGGGCGCTGGCCTTCACGGACAGGGTTGCGGCACACCTCCCCGGCTTCGAGGCCAACGGCAAGGGCGAGATCACCATCGTCCAGCTCCTCACCCACCAGGGGGGGTTCCCGAACGCGGACGTCCCGAAGGCGGCCTGGGAGGACCACGACCTCCTGCGCCGGACGGTCTGCGGGTTCACCCTCGAGTGGACACCCGGCTCCCGCGTCCACTACCACAGCCGCGCGGCCCACTGGACGGCCGCGGTCCTGATCGAGGCCCTCACCAAGACCGACTACCGCGCCTTCGTCCGCGAGAGCGTCGTCGAGCCGCTCGGCCTGGGGGGCGAGCTGTTCGTCGGCGTGCCGGACGCGGCCCACCCCCGCACGGTGGACATGCACGAACCCTCGC
>CAZWXA010000457.1:0-3329 GCA_964637755.1 uncultured bacterium
TTCACCGCCACGTACTCGCTGAGGAATCCGCCGAACACGCGCCGCTCGACGTCGACGAAGCCGCTCCGCCGCAAGGATTCTAGAATGGCCTCTGGCGGGACGCACGTCGCGATCGTGTCCCAGTAGTACCGGGTCAGGATCCGCGCGTGCCTGTTCCGGGTGCTGAGCCTCATGATCAAGGGCAGCACCTGTGTGAAGTACAACCGGAGTATTCCCTGCCGGCCCGCCGACGGCGCCCGTGAGATCTCGAGGATGAGCAGCCGCCCGCCGGGCTTGAGCACGCGCAGGCACTCGTGGAAGGAAACGTCGAGGTCGGCAGCGTGGCGCAAGGCATAGCCGATGGTCAGGAAATCGAACTGCTCTGCTCGGAACGGCAGCGTCTCCATGTGGCCCTGCACGAGCGGACCGGAGAGCGTCTTCCGCGCCTCGCGCAGCATGCCGGCGCTCGGGTCGAGTCCGACCACCGCGCGCGGCTCGCGGAGGATCCGCATCGCCGAACGGGCGACCAGACCGGTGCCGGTCGCGATGTCGAGCAGCTTCATGCCGGGGCGAAGCCCCACGCATTGCAGGGCCCAACGGCGGTACCACTGCCCGGACCCGAGCGACATGAGGCGGCAGACCCGATCGTAATGCCTGGCGGCGCCGTCGAACAGCGCGGTGACGAACGCCTGCCGATCGCCCTCGCTTCCGTAGTACTGCTTGAGCACGGGGTGGGGCGCATGGCTCATCGGCGGTGATGCTGCGCCCATTCGTCGCGTCCGCTCACGGGCGGGTGGCGCCGATGGCCGCGACGGAGAAGATCGGGACCACATCGCGGATCCGCGCGATGTCCGGAAGCACGCGGACATCCAGGAACCCGGCCGCCTCCAGGGCTTGCGTCCACTGCTCGGGCGTCAGGAAGCCGCCGTTCGGCCGGTAGCCGGGATGAAGCCGCGGCGCCCGGAACGTCTCCAGCAGGTTGAAGACGAACTCCGGGTAGAGCGTCTGCCCCAGCGAGGGGCGGACGCACTCGGACACGATAAGCTGTCCGCCAGGGTCCAGGACCCGGCGGATCTCACCAAGCGTGAAGGCAAGGTCGTGCGCCACGTGCAGCGTGTTCACCGCGTACACGATCGAAACGCTCTCCGGCGCCACGCCCTGCTCCCCGAAAGATCGGTTCATGTCGAGCGGCGCGAAGGTGAGGAACGGCGCGCCCGCAAAGCGCTCCAGGAGCCGCGGCGCCCGGCGGATGAACGCGGGAACCAGCTCGGTGAACCGGTACGCCCGCAGCTCGCCCAAGCGCCCCGCGGCGGCCAGCCGCTCGAGCACCGCGACCGCCCCGCTCGCCAGGCCGCCGCCCAATTCCAGAAGGGCGCCCGGCCCGGGAGGCATCCACGCCTCGAGCGCCGCCGCGCCGACGTGGTTGTTCACCGCGTAGAGGGCGTTGTCGTTGGAGAAGTAACGCATCCAGAGAGAGAGCCGCGTGGGCGCGAGCAGAATTTCCTCGCCCGACCGTTTCCCCCGGAGGAACTCCGGATAGTCCCGGGCCGCGGTCTCGGCCAGGACGTAGGAAGGCAGGCACGAGGGGTCGTGCCGGCGCTGCTCGGCGAGCACCGATGCCGGATCGAGGGCGGGGACAACGCGCTCGGCCCGGAACCGGGGTCCGGCGGCGCCATCCTGCCGGGCGAGGACGCCGCGCGCCGCGAGATGGCGGAGCAGCCAGTCCACCGGCACGACGCTGCAACGCGGATCGAGGCCGCCCCGCGCCACGACGTCCTCGGCGCTGCCCCACTCGCCGAGCGCCGCGCCGAGCCTCGCATCGGCGAAGACCTGAACCGCCAGCCGGTAGACGTACTCGTCGAACAAGAGATCGGAACGCGTGAACCGAGCGTCGAAGAACGGGACCAGGGAGGGCGGGAGGAGGCGGGCCACGGCCGCCGCGACACGCTCGGCCTCCTGTGGCTCGATCCCGAGGAACGACTCGCGACCGGGCATGCTCACTGGGCCGGCCGGGGAGGGAGCGCTCACGGCGCTTCCGGGCCGGCAGTCCGTTCCGCGACGGAAGGTGTCGGTTCTCCGAACGGCTTCCATACGTCGAAGAAGTTGAACCACTGGGTGGGGTACTCCTGCACGATGCGTTCGAGGAGACCCACCCAGGCGCGGGCCGCGCCCTCCTCGTCCCCGCGGTCGACGATGATCGGTGCTGCGATCCGCACGGTGTAGCGGTATCCCCGGTCGAGCACGCAGAACGCGGGCACGATCGGGACTCCGGCGGCTCGCGCCAGGAGGAACGGACCGAGCGGGAACAGCGCGGGCCGCCCGAAGAAGGGGATCGACACGTCCCCGCGGGTGCCGAGGGCACGGTCTCCCTGAAGCGCCACCACGTCGCCGCGCCGTAGCGCCGCCAGCAACTCGACACCGATGCCGGGGTGGGTCCGAGGCACGAACCTCATGCCCTCACCGTTGCGCCGCACCCAGCGTCCGAGCTCGGGGGCTTCCTCCGGGGCCACGACGACATGGGTTCGGCGCGCCGATCGAGTCGTCAGCAGGCGCCCGGCCAGCTCCCAGTTTCCGACATGCGCCGTCACCGAGACGAGACCGCCCGAGAGCCCCTGGACGTGCTCGGCGCCGCTCACCGATGCCACATAGGTGGAGAGCCGAGCCGCCGCCTGGCGATTCGTCGAGACCAGGTCGCTGAAGCACATCGCGAAGTCGCGGAAGACGCGCGTCGTCAACTCCTCGAGCCGCCGTCCGGACGCGCCGGTGACCAGTCCAAGCGTCTTGCGCACGGCCGCCCGCTCAGCCGGCAGGAAACGCGGCGCGACCTCCCCGAACCGTCGAGCCAGGGCCAGCCGCAGCCCCCGCGGGACCCAGCCGAGCGCCTCGGCGAGCCGGTAGAGGCCGGCGCGGTTGTAGGGGTGCCCGTACCAGCGCGGGCGCTCGGACACCGGAGACGTTCGGACACCGGGCAGGATCCCCTTCCGCTCGCCGGGCATCGCGGCGCCCCCCAACCCGAACATGCGCCACAGTATAGTCGAGCGCCGCGGCGTTCGATTGCGCCTTCCGATCGCGCTGGGATAGACTCCGCGCATGTCGTCCCCGTCCGCCGCCCACGGGCCGCGGGATCACTCCCGCGCCGGCACTCCCTGCCAACCGCTCCGACGGGCGCTGGTGACCGGTGGCAGCCGCGGCCTCGGCTTCGCCATGGCGCGGGCGCTGGCCGGCGACGGCCTCGAGGTCGTCGCGACGTACGCGCACGACGAGGCCGCCGCCCGGGCCGCGGGCGAGCAGGCGCGCGCCGACCGGCTCTCGATCTCGCTGGCGCGTTGCGATGCGGGCTCGCCGGCCGA
>CAZWXA010000458.1:0-3322 GCA_964637755.1 uncultured bacterium
GCGTGACGTTGCCTGCCGACTGGCAATGTTGGGGCTCACGGCGGCTCGCTGCTGCAGGTCAAGCAGCTGCGCACTGATGCTCCGGATCATGGGGCTGTCGGTGCGTTTCGGAGCGCTCGACGCGCTGGACGGTGTCGACCTGGAGATCGCCGGCGGTGAACGGGTCGGGATCATCGGACCCAACGGCTCGGGCAAGACGACGCTGCTCGACGTCGTGTCGGGCCTCGTCCGGCCCGCGCGGGGAACGATCGAGCTGGCGGGCCGGTCGATCGCCGGCTGGCCGCCCGAGGCCGTGGCGCGTGCGGGCGTCGCGCGCTGCTTCCAGACGCCGCGCCTGTTCGAGCGGATGAGCGTGCTGGCCAACGCGCGCGCTGGCCAGTTCGCCGTTCCGCGCGCCGAGCGAGACCCGGGGGAGCCGGCTGCGCTGCTCGATCGCGGGGGCCTCGGGCCTCACCGCGACCGTCTCGCCGCGGCTCTCACCCCGGCCGAGCGCCGCCGCCTCGAGCTGGCGCGGGCGGTCGCGGCCCGGCCGCGCCTGCTCTTGCTGGACGAGCCCTGCGCCGGACTCTCGAAGCCGGAGACGGACGCCGCGGTGGATCTCATCGACCGGGCGAGCCGCGGGCGGACCCTCGTGCTCGTGGAGCACCGGATGCCGGTTGTCGCTCGTCTCTGCAGCCGGGTGATCGTTCTGGAACGCGGCCGGATTGTCGCCGACGGTCCGTGCGATCCGGTCCGCCCAGGCCCAGCAGTGGTCGGACCCTACCCCGGGCGCGCGAGCGGTGATTGACGCTCACGGACTGGGCTGGTTCCTGGGCGCGCTCCTGGTCTGCGGGTGCCAGGTGGCGCCGCCGGGGATGCGGGCCGAGGTGCGCTGCGAGCCTGCGCGAGGGCTGCGGCAGCGTTGCGTCGTCCGCCTGGCCGAGGGCGGGCGTCCCCCCGTGGGCGCGGTCGTGCGGGTCACCGCGGACATGCCGTCGATGCCGCTCGTTCACCACGTGCCGCCCGCCGACTGCGTGCCCGCACCCGAGCCAGGGGCGTGTGTGGCGGTGGTCGATTTCGAGATGCCGGGCCGGTGGATGATCGGCCTGCGAATCACCGGGTCGCGATCGGACTACCTCACCCGCGAGGTGGATGTTCGCTGAGGGCGCCTCGAACGCGGTAACATTGCCTCGGGGTCTCGCACCACGACGGCACACGACTTGCCATGGCTGACCTGTACTACCTGACCGACGAGCAGCGGATGATCCGCGACCTGGCCCGCCAGATCGCGCGCGAGAAGATCGCACCCCTGGCCTCGCAACTCGACGAGACGGAGAGCTTTCCGGAGGAGCAGATGCGGCTCCTCGGGCAGCAGGGGCTCTACGGCATGTGGGTGCCGGAGGCCTACGGCGGGACGGACATGGGGTGTCTGGCGCTGGCGCTGGTCGCCGAGGAGATCGCGTGGGCGTGCGCCGCGACCGCGACGCAGTTCGTGGTCCAGCCCCTCGGGGGCCTGCCGATCCTGCTCTCCGGCACCGAGGAGCAGAAGCGCCGCTATCTGCCGCGGCTTGCGGCGGGCGAGATCTTCGGCGCGTTCTCGCTCTCCGAGCCGAACGCCGGGTCTGACGCCGCGTCGCTCCGCACCACGGCCGTCCGCCGGGGCGACCACTACGTCCTGAACGGATCGAAGCAATGGTGCTCGAACGGCGATCACGCGGGCGTGATCACGCTCTTCGCCACCGTCGATCCGTCCAGGAAGGCCAAGGGCATCACCGCCTTCCTGATCGAGCCGGGGATGGAAGGCTTCGCCGTCGGCAAGAAGGAGCGCAAGATGGGCATCCGCGGCTCGCCGACGGTGGCCCTGCACCTCACGGACTGCGTCGTCCCCGCCGCGAACCGGCTCGGCGAGGAGGGCGAGGGGTTCACGATCGCGATGCGCACGCTCGACCGAACCCGGCCGCCGACGGGGGCCATGGCCGTCGGCATCGGCCAGGCCGCCCTCGACGCCGCGGTCGCCTACGCGAAGGAGCGGCGGCAGTTCGACGCGCCGATCGCGAGCTTCCAGGGGATCCAGTTCATGCTCGCGGACATGGCGATCGAGGTCCACGCGGCGCGGCTCATGGTGCACCACGCCGCGCGCATGATCGATCAGGGAGTCGGCGGCAACACCATCGAGGCGTCGATGGCGAAGTGCGCGGCGGCCGACGCGGCGATGCGGGTCTCCACCGACGCCGTACACGCGGGATTACCCTGTCGAGCGGTTCATGCGCGACGCGAAGATCATGCAGATCTACGAGGGGACCGGCCAGATCCAGCGCGCCATCATCGCCCGCGAGCTCCTCCGGAACTGAGGGAGGCATGACGAGTCCCATCATCGTCGATGCGCTCCGGGCCCTCATCGACCGGCGCGACCTCACGCGGATCGAGGCGGCGGCCGCCATGGAAGTCATCATGTCGGGCGCGGCCACCCACGCCCAGATCGGGGCCTTCCTGACGGCCCTGCGCATGAAGGGCGAGACCGTCGAGGAGCTGATCGGCCTCGCCCAGGTCATGCGGCAGAAGGCCGTGCGGGTGCGCACGCGGGGCGAGGAGGTCGCGGCGCTCACCGGCACCGACCGCGAGATGCTGATCGACACCTGCGGCACGGGCGGCGACGCGTCGGGAACGTTCAACGTCTCCACGGCGACCGCCTTCGTCGTCACGGGCGCGGGGCTCCGCGTCGCCAAGCACGGCAACCGGTCGGTCTCCTCGCTCTGCGGCTCGGCCGATGTTGTCGAGGCGCTCGGGATCAGCCTCGACCTCACGCCCGACCAGGTCGGCCGATGCATCGACGAGGTCGGGATCGGCTTCCTCTACGCGCCCCTCCTCCACACGGCGATGAAGCACGTGATGGCGGCGCGGCGGGAGATGGGGATCCGCACCGTCTTCAACATGCTCGGCCCGCTGACGAATCCCGCGAACGCGAACGCCCAGGTCATCGGCGTCTACAGCGCGTCCCTCACGGAGCCGCTCGCCCGGGTGCTGGCGGAGCTCGGCACGATCCGGGCGTTCGTCGTGCACGGCGCCGACGGCCTCGACGAGATCTCCAACACGGGCGACAGCGCGGTCTCGGAGGTGCGGGAGGGGGTCGTCCGCACCTACCGCGTGCGCCCGGAGGACTTCGGGATGCCGCGCGCGTCGATCGGCGACCTGCTCGGCGGCGATCGCACCCAGAACGCGCAGATCATCCGCGCGATCCTCGGGGGCGAGGCCGGGCCCCGCCGCGACATCGTCCTCATGAACGCCGCCGCCGCGCTCGTCGCCGGCCTCCGCGCGCGCGACCTGAAGGACGGGGTCGCCCTTG
>CAZWXA010000459.1:0-3312 GCA_964637755.1 uncultured bacterium
GACATCCGGCGGCCTGACGAACGCGCCGAGCTCATCGACGGCGAGATCCTCGAGAAGAGCCCGATCGGCAGCCGCCACATGGCCTGCGTCAACAACCTGAATCGGGTACTTGTTCTCGGCTTGGGGACGCGTGCCGTGGTGTCGCCGCAGAACCCGGTCCAGATCCCGGTCTACTCAGAGCCGGAGCCGGACCTGGCCGTGCTTCGGCCACGTTCCTACAAGGCCTCAGCGCCCACGGTCGAGGATGTGCTGCTTCTCGTCGAGGTCGCCGAGACGTCGCTCCGGTTCGACCGCACGGTGAAGCTCGCCCTCTACCCTCGCGCCGCCTTCCCCGAGTACTGGCTCGCCGACGCCAACGCCGAGACCGTCACCGTCTACCGACACCCAGCCGGCGAGACGTACGAGGACATGCGCGTCCTCGGGACCGACGGCACGCTCAGCCCCCTCGCCTTCCCGGAACTCCTGATCCCCGTCGCCGAGATCTTCGCCTGACGTCCCGCCGCACGATCACGCAGGAGGGGGTTCAGTCGGAGAGGCTTGCCGCTGTCAGCGCAGCGGATGACGCCAGCGCAGGCCGGGGAAGCGCGAGTAATCGCGGTCGGTGGTGATCCACTCACTCCCGGACTCGATCGCGATGGCCGCGAGGTACGCATCCGCCACCAGATTGCCCCGGGCCTGGGCTTCACGGCAGAGCCGGGAGAAAATGTCCCAGTGGCGCTCGCCAGGGATGACCCGGACGCAGTTCGCACGCTTCCTCATCTCCGTCACGAACACCAGGGCCGCGTCGAGAGGGCTCGGGTCCTTGAAGACCCGTGGGTGCGTGACCACGCGGAGGAAGCCGCTCAGGACCAGATCGGAGAGGCCGTAGGCGACGTCCGAGCTGACGACGGCCTCGAGCCAGGCACGGTAGTGCTCATGGTCCGGCGCGTCTCTCCGGTGAGCGTAGACGAGGACGTTACCGTCGAGCAGGATCACCGGTCGCGTCCATGATGTCGAGCAACGCGACGGTGTTGTCGAGATCGATCCCCGGCTGGAGACCAGCGCGTCCGAAGGTGGTCAGCTTGACAGGGGTGGGACGCGCCACCCGCCGTCGCCGTCCGAGAGCCTCTCGCAGCGCATCCGTGATGACGGCCGTGAGCGTGCGATTCGACTCCGCCGCGACCTTCTTGGCCTGGGCCAGGAGATCGTCCGGGATGTGGATGGTGGTGCGCATGCATCAAAACATACACTGACACCATATCGGTGTCCAACCGCGGGCTGTGAGAATCCGCGCACGATCCGTCCCCGGACGACCACGCGGGGAGGGCGGGGCTGGGGAGCGCTCCCCCCGGAACCGTATCTTCTGCGGCTTGCCGGAGCCGCAAACCTCGACATCGTGGCCCGTCTCGAGTGGCCACCAAGGGCTGTGAGTCAGCGTGTTCCGGGGGGAGCGCTCCCCAGCCCCGCCCGCGAGATCGCCACACGCGGGCGCGGCGCGGCCTACGGGGCCTCGGGCGTCGCGCCCCGGCCCTTGCGCGCGATGAACTCCGGAAACGCCATCCGATCGAGTCATTGACTTAGCTGACAATCGGACTCACTATCCAACCATGATTCGGGTCAATGTGCACGACGCCAAGACACACCTGTCCCGCTATCTCGCTCGAGTCGCGGCCGGCGAGACGATCCTCCTCTGCAACCGGAACGTGCCGGTGGCCGAGATCCGCCCCCTTCCGCCCCGCCGCCGGACGAAGCGACCGATCGGGCTGGCGAAGGGCGCGTTCGAGGTGCCTCCGGCCTTCTTCGAGCCCCTGCCGGAAGCCGATCTCGCAGCCTGGGAGGGCAAGTCGGGGTGAGGTTCCTCCTCGACACGTGTACGTTCCTCTGGCTGGTCGCGGGCTCGCCCGAGCTCTCCCCGCGCGCACGGGATCTCTTTTCCGATCCAGGAAACGAGGTCTACCTGAGCGCGGCCTCGGCCTGGGAGATCGCGCTCAAGCACTCGCTGGGAAGGCTGCCGCTTCCCGAGCCGCCCGAGCGATTCGTCCCGGACCAGCGGGGCCACCACGGGATCGAGGGACTGCCGGTGGACGAGGAGTCAGCCCTCCACATCGGCCGGCTCCCGCCGCTACACCGGGATCCCTTCGACCGTATGCTCGTGAGCCAGGCCATCGTGCATGGCCTGGCCATCATCGGGCCAGACCCGCTGCTGTCGCAGTATCCCGTGCGGACGCTCTGGTAGGCGGCCTCACGGATTGGGTGCTCCCCGGCGCGGGTAAGGTCGGGGCCGGGGGGTGTCAGAGCGTCAGGAGCCCGATCCCCACGACGCAGAGGACGGCTCCCACGGCGGAGCGCCAGGTGACGGGCTCCCCGAAGGCGAGGAGGCCGATCGGCAGCGCGAAGAGCGGCGCCGTCGACGAGAGAACGGTCGCGACGCCGACGCCCGCGTACTTCAGCCCGGTGACGAACATCACCGAGCTCAGCACCGTCAGCACGGAGAGCGCCGCGATGAGCCCGCCCGCGTGCCGGGCGTGCGCCCGGACCTGGCGCCCGGTGCCCCGCGCCCAGGGCGTGAGCCAGAGGATCAGGGCCGCGACCGGCAGGCGGATCGCCTGGGCGGTGACCGGGTCGACCACGCGCAGCGGCGGTTTCATCATCAGCGCGTTGATCGCCCACGCGACGGCGGCCACGAGCGCGAGGACGAGCCCGCGCGTCCGGCGGTCCGCCGCGCCGGGGGCCGCCGGCTCGCGCTCCGCCACTATGGCGGCCACGCCGGCGAGTGTCACGACGGCGCCGCTCGCGAACGGGAGGGTGATCGGCTCGTCCAGCAGCACCCGCGCCAGGCCGGCCGCGATGAGCGGGTAGACCATCGAGACCGTCAGGGCGCGGGCCATGCCGAGGGTCCTGGTGGCCTCGAAGAAGGCCGTGTCGCCGAGACCGAACGCGACGACGGTGGAGACGAGGAGATACGCGTACGCGTCGAGCGTCAGGTCACGGAGTGCCCCCGGGCCGGGCGAGACAAGCGCGAGCGCGACCAGCAGCGTTCCGCCCGCGGCCGACCGGATCACGTTGATCGAGACGGCCGTGAAGTACGGCAAGAGCGCCCGCACGATCACGCTGATCAGCGTCCACGTGATGGCCGAGCCGAGCGCGCACGCGGCTCCGAAGCCGGGGCCGGTGAGGGAGGCGGGGAGCGACACGGCTCAGGCGATCTCGAGGGTGCCCGCCATCGCGATCGGCACCACGACGAGGCCCGTGGCCGTCTTGATGGTCGTCGTCTTGCCCGAGCCGTTGGGGCCGATGAGGCCGTAGATCTCCCCCGGCCCGACCTCGAGCGAG
>CAZWXA010000460.1:0-1079 GCA_964637755.1 uncultured bacterium
TTCAGGTGTTGCTCAGCCTGGTCGGGTACGCGCTCATCGCGAAATGGTATGTGGCGCCACGGTTAGCCATCTTGCCGCGCCATCAGGCGTTGATCCCGCTGCTGTTTCCCCACGGGTTTCGTCACCTGGGGTTGGTGTTCCTGGTCCCGGCGGTGGTGGCTCCAACTCTCCCGGAAGCCTTTGCCCGGCCCGCGGCCTACGGGGATCTGTTGGCGGGAGTGCTCGCGTTGCTGGCGATCGTCGCGCTGCGCTCCGAGTGGCCGGGCGCTCTCGCTCTCACCTGGCTCTTCAACGTCGTGGGAACGCTCGACTTGCTCAACGCTTTCTACCAAGGCAGAGCCCACGCGGTCGGGCCGCACCTCGGGTCGGCCTGGTATATTCCGACCTTCCTGGTCCCCGCGCTCTTCGTGACGCACTTCATGATCTTTGCCGTGCTCGTCCGGCGAAGACGCTGAGGAGGCCGCTGGTGGCCCGACCCGTGGATCTCGGCGGCCGTCCCGACACGCCCTCCCGCTCTGGTCGGAGGCGTGGTCCGGCGTTCGCGACCAGTTCCGAGTCGCCATCGTCCACGCCGAAGCCGAGTGCGAGGCGACCCCCGTGAAGAGCGTGGTCGACGCGAGCCGGACAGCCCCGCGGCTGGCGCCCACGCCCCGTGAACACCGGTGTCCACTTCCTGTCACCCGAAAGGAGCATTCCCAGTGTCCGACCTCGACATCCTGCTGGATCTCAACCGCGACTACATCCGATCGGTCCAGGCGTCCGATGTCGACTGGTTTCACGAGATACTGGCCGACGAGTTCTATTGCTCCAATCCCGACGGGTCCCTGGTGGACCGGGCGGGGTTCCTGAAGCAGGCGGCGATCCCGGCCAAGATCTCGGATCTGACCGCCCACGACGTGAAGGTCCGGATCATGGACGATATCGCGATCATCCACGCCCGGACCACCTACACGATGCCGGACGGGCGGCCGGGGGCCGGTCGATACACGGACGTGTGGGCGCGTCAGGACGGCCACTGGTTGGCGGTCTCGGCCCACGTGACACGCTGCCAGGTGTGAGACAGTCAAGGTCGCGCCCGG
>CAZWXA010000460.1:1179-3309 GCA_964637755.1 uncultured bacterium
GGCCCCGGTACAGCTTCTTCCGGACCGTCATCCGGTAGAGCTCGTCGAGCATTGGAGCGGACGACGTGCGGCCCGAGCCCGACGACTCTGCGAGCGCGGTGCTCTACTTCCGCGATGAGGTCGTGGCGCTCCACTGAGCCCTCCCCCGTCCGCCGTCGGCGAGGGTGCGTGTGTCCGACACCGTGCGCGACCAACGTGGATCGTCTGATCTGGTAGAGATGGGAGCCCATGGAGACGGCGATCCGCGCGAGCGGGAATACGAGCGAGGCGCAGGACTGGGCCCTCGTGCTCGCCGCCGCGGGTATCCCGCATCGCCTCGAGCCAACCGCGGCAGGCTTCGCACTGCTCGTCCCCACCGCTGAAGTCCCGCGCGCGCACGCGGCGCTCGACGCGTACGATCAGGAGGCGCGCAACCATGCGGACGCCGCGAGTCACGAAGCCTCGTCGCGTGTCATCTCGTGGACGGTCGGGGTCGCCGTCGGCGCGTTCCTGCTCGGGCTCTTCGCCATGACGGGCCCGGCCGCCCCCGGCTCGCGCTGGTTCGAACGGGGTGCGGGCTCCTCCGGCCTGATGCTGGGAGGCGAACCGTGGCGGGCGGTGACGGCCCTGACGCTCCATCTGGACGCGGTCCACGTGACCGGCAACGCTGTCGCGACCGCGCTGCTCCTCACCGCCGTCGTGCAGCGGCTCGGACCCGGCGGCGGGCTCTCGTTGACATTGCTCGCGGGAGCAATCGGAAACCTCCTCGCCGCCCTCGCGCACGGTTCCCGTCACGTCGCCGTCGGCGCCTCCACGGCGACGTTCGGCGCCATCGGGATTCTCGCCGGTCTCCGGCTCCTCGCGGCGTCGACTCCGACGCGGACCAGAGCGAAACCATGGCTCGTGCTCGCCGCGAGTGTGCTGCTCGTCGCGATGCTCGGAACCGGCCGCGGCGCGGACGCGCTGGCGCACACGCTGGGGCTCGTGAGCGGGATGGCGCTGGGGCTCGCCGCCGGCGTCGTCGTGCGGCGCCCGCTCGGCCCGGCGGTCCAGTGGGCACTCGTCGCACTCACGCTCTTCGCCGTGGTCGGCTGCTGGCATCTCGCGCTGACCTGAACTCTGGGCGGCCTCTTCTCACTCCCCTCGCCTCTGCGGCCCACGCCCGCTCGGCGCCCGCGAAGGTCCGGACCGGAGCCCCCTCAAGTCCCCCTCCGCTCCGTCTCGCCGCCCCCGGCTCCGCTGCTGGCGTATCGCCTTCGCCTGACACGCGATGTCGGCCAGGAGAGCCGGGTGGTCCTCCCGCTTCAACGCCTGCCCGATGAGGGCCCGGAAGACGATCTGAAGGCTCACCGGCAGCTTGAGCGTGGTCGTCGCCTTCCCCGCCAGGACCTGAACCCGGTCCAGAACGTCCGGCGAGAGCACGAGGAGAACCCTCGCTTTGTGTTCGAGCATCACCGCCTCCTTATCTCTCCATGGCCCCGACCGTCACCGGCCTCGCGGCCGCGCTCGCCTCCGTACTCTCTCCCTGGCATATATATCATATATAATACATATCATGTCGAGCGAGGTGCCGACGGGCAGGCTCCGGTCCCGGGTGACGGCGGAGGATCACGACACGGCTCGATGACCTGGACCGACCAGGCGCACGCCTGGAACGCCGAACCGGCGGATATCGTCGATGCGCGGTCGGTGTCCCTTTGCCGGAGGCGAGAACGGTCGCGCGTAGGCCCTCCATGGTTATATATTTCCTACTTGTTATATAACATTCGAACTGATATATACCACAGCAAGCGAACGCAGGATCGCGAGGGCGAGGCGGAGGCCGGCGCTCCCGCCCTCGGCGTTGTGTATCGTCGGTGGGTCGCGGGCCTGGTCGCCCGCTGGCTGACCGGGTTCGTGATGAAGGGTGAAGAGTACACGGTGAATCTCACACTCCGGGTGACCAGGGCCGAGCCCCGGCCTGGTCACGGTGCTGGGCCCGGACGAAGTCCACTGCAGAAGGAGGCGCCATGAAGATCCGCCCGTTGCACGATCGCATTCTCGTCACACGCGTCGCGGAGCAGGAAGTCGGACGGGGTGGCATCATCATCCCGGATACGGCGAAGGAGAAGCCCCAGGAGGGCAAGGTCGTCGCCATCGGGACCGGCAAGG
>CAZWXA010000461.1:0-3286 GCA_964637755.1 uncultured bacterium
CACGTACTCCCGCAGCATGGCCGCCTGGTCGAAGCTCTCCTGCGCCCAGTGGATGTGCAGGTCGCGCGCGCCGGGCAGCCCCTCCTCGGTGACCGGGGTGCGCCCGGCCGAGAACAGCATGGGCACCTGGCCCCGCGACGCGTTGACGATCGCGCACGCCGCGTTCGCGGTGCCGACGGACACGTGGACCATCACCACGAGCGGACGGCCGGAGCCGAGGTAGTAGCCGTGCGCCATCGAGACCGCGGCGAACTCGTGGGGGACGACCACCGGCCGCGGGACGACCTTGCGCTCGGCGTGAAACCGCGCGAAGGCGTCCGCCAGCGACGCGAAGTCGGTCCCCGCGTTCGCCAGGAAATACTCCACGCCCCGGTCTCCGAGCAGCTCCAGATACGCCTGCGCGACCGTCTCGACCTGGAACGTCTTCCGCCCCATCTCGCACGCTCCCTCCGCGCTCGAACGCGCGTCGTCGCCGTCCTCTTGCGGGTAGACTATCAGCCAGCCGTCACGAGCCCGGACGATTCTACGCCCGGGGGCACACGAGCACACGGAGACCAGACATGGCACGAGGCGCGACGATGCGGGCGTCGTTCTACGAGGGCGCGCGAACCTTCAGGACCGGCACGGCGGCCATGCCCGTGGCGGGACCGGACGAGGCCCTCCTGCGCGTCCGCCGGGTGGGGATCTGCGGGACGGACCTGCACATCTTCCAGGGCCACCTCGACCATCGGGTCCCTCGTGGCGGCGTGATCGGCCACGAGACGGTCGCGGAGGTGGCCGAGGCCCCGGCCGGGAGCGGCTTCGAGCCCGGACAGCGCGTCGTCGTCGAGCCGTTGCAGTTCTGCGGGACCTGCCGGGCCTGCCGGATGGGCGCCTACTACCTCTGCTACAAGCTCAAGGTCCTCGGCGTCGACCTTCCCGGCGGCATGCGCGAGTACTGGCCGGTCCCGACCGCGCGCCTGCTGCGGATTCCGGACTCGCTCGGCGACGACCATGCGGCGCTGGTCGAGCCGCTGTCGGTCGCCGTCCACGACGTGCGCCGCGCCGCGGTGAAGCAGGGAGACGCCGTCCTCGTCTTCGGCGGCGGCCCGATCGGCGCGCTGATCGCCCTCGTCGCGCGGCAGCGCGGCGCGCGCGTCGTGGTCGCCGAGGTGAACCCGTTCCGGATCGACATGCTGAAGAACCTCGGCCTCGAGACCGTCGGGCCGGAGTCCGACGTCGTCAAGTTCGCCGAGGAGTGGACCGGCGGCGAGGGCGTGGACGTCGCCTTCGAGGTGACGGGCAACCCCGCCGCCGTCCGCGCGATGACCGACGTGGTGCGGGTCTGGGGGACCGTGAGCATCGTGGCCATTCACTCCGAGCCGATGCCGGTCAACCTCTACCAGATGTTCGCCCGGGAGGTGAACATGCACGGCAGCCGGCTCTACGCCCGCGAGGACTGGGAGGAGGCCATCCGCCTCGCCGCCAGCGGCGCCGTACCGGTGGGACCGCTCGTGAGCCGCCGGATCCCCCTCGAGTCGCTCCAGGACGGCATGGAGCAGGCGCTCCGCGGCGGACCCGTGATGAAGGTCCTGGTGGACCTGACGGCCTGACCATGACCGAGGAACCCGCGGAAACCTCAGCGCGGTAGTCGCGGCGGCTCGGCGCAGGTGCGCTCGATCTCCTCGACGGTCTTCGGCGTGCCGGCGGTCAGGATCTCGCAGCCAGCGGCGGTGATCAGGAGGTCGTCCTCGATCCGCACGCCGACCCCGCGGAACTCCTTCGGGATCGGGTGGACGATCTTCCCGGCCTTCGCCCGCTCCTCCTCCTCGACCTGCTTCGCCGCCGCCAGGCCCAGACGGTAGCGGCGCTCCCACATCTCCTCCTCGCTGTACTCGCGCTCGAAGAACGTCGCCGACTCGCGCTCGGGATCGACGTAGAGCCCTGGCTCCACCGTCAGCACCATGCCGGGCTCGAGCGGCCGCGACACCCGCCGGAGCCGGTAGGCGCCCACGTCGTGGACGTCCATCCCGAGCCAGTGCCCGGTGCCGTGCATGTAGAACTCGCGGTAGTGGTGCATGGCGAGCGAGTCCTCGACGCCACGCGGCAGGAGACCCAGGTCCACCAGCCCCTCGGTCAGCACCCGCTTCGCCGCCTCGTGCATCATTTCGTACCGGTTGCCTGGACGGGCGGCCTCGATCCCCGCGAGCTGGGCCCGGAGCACCAGCTCGTAGATCGCCCGCTGGGCGGGGGTGAATTTTCCGTTCACGGGGAACGTGCGCGTGACGTCGGCCGAGTGGTAGCCGTACTCGCAGCCCGCGTCGATGAGGAGGAGGTCGCCGTCCTCCATGCGCCGGGTGTTCTCCCCGTAGTGGAGGATGCAGGCGTTCGGCCCCGAGGCGACGATCGACGGGTAGCCGTTGCGGGGCGAGCCGTTCACGCGGAAGACGAACTCCAGCGCGGCCTGCACCTCGTACTCGTGCTGGCCGGGGCGCGCGAAGCGCATGGCCTCCGCGTGGGCGTCGCGGCTGATCTCGCAGGCCCGTCGCTGGCGCTGAAGCTCGGCCGGCGAGCGCCGCAGGCGGAGCTCGTGGAGGATCGGCCCCGGGTCCTCGATGCCGGCGGGCACCGTGTAGCCGCGGCTCCGCATGGGGCGGCTCTGCTCGATCAGCCGGATGATTCTGCCGTCAAACGCCGAGTTGCCGAGCCGGTAGAAGACGGACGGCCGGTCCATCACGTACTCGCGGAGCTTCTGCTCGAGCTGGTCGACGGGGTAGGCGGCGTCGGCGCCATAGGCGGCGACGGCGCCCTCGGTGCCGGCCCGCCGCCCGTTCCAGATCTCCATCTCGCGATCGCGCGGGCGCACGAACAGGACGTAGCGCTCCTTGGCGT
Source organism: uncultured bacterium (assembly GCA_964637755.1). Lineage (GTDB taxonomy): Bacteria > Methylomirabilota > Methylomirabilia > Rokubacteriales > CSP1-6 > AR9. The sequence goes on from CAZWXA010000461.1 coordinate 2,872, forward strand.
GGGCCGGGTTGATCACGGCCACCGCGTCCGGCTCGTCGAACCCGGTCAGGAAGAAGAAGTCCGAGTCCTGCCGGAACTCGTAGTGCACGTCCCCGTTCCGGCCGACCTCCTGCCGCGCGGGGAGGACGGCCAGGCTCTCGCCGATCGCGTCCGCGAAGCGCTGCCGCCGCTCGATGAACTGGGCGAGATCGATCGCCGTCATGTCGTGCTCTCCTCGATGGGCCGCGATGGGCTCCGTGCGTCGATTCGTCAGACGCCTCCGACCGCGGGCGCGCCGTCCTCACGATGATACACGGGGTTGCGCCGCCGGCTCCGGATCGACCCGCCTTTCTGGAGGTCCGCGAAGGGTATACTTCGGTCGCGATGAGCTTCGAGCAGATTCGCTACGACGTGGACGACGGGGTGTGCACGGTGA
>CAZWXA010000462.1:0-3224 GCA_964637755.1 uncultured bacterium
AAAGAAGGTCGGGACCACCGTGCACATCTGCGGCACGACGCACCAGATCCACGAGGACCTGATGGACGTGGGGTTCGTCGCCATCACCATCGATCTCGACCAGCAGGCCGACCCGGCCCTCCACGTGGACCAGCTCGACCGGCTCGTCACGCTGGGGAACCAGCGGGGGGTGGTGGCGATCGGCAACGTGGACGTGACCATCTTCGAGCGCGCGACCCGGGCGGAGATCGAGGCCGAGGTGCGGCGCTGCCTCGACACGGTGGGGCGCCGCTCCCGCTTCGTGCTCTCCACCTCCTGCGAGCTGCCGCCCCGCTCCAATCCCGACTGCGTGACGTGGTTCATGGAGGCCGCCCGCGAGCACGGGCGCCACGACCGCCTCTTCGACCGGTGACCGGCCGGCCATGACTCGCCCCGTCGCCGTCTCCGTCATGCCGCTCCAGAACCGGCGGGAGACCATCGTCCGCCTGGCCACGGAGGCCGAGCGCGCCGGCTATGATTCCCTCTACCTGCTGCTCCCACCGAACCTCACGCCCGCGCAGATCGACTTCGCGCTCCACGCTCTGCGCTGAGGAGGACCCCTGTGCCGACCGACGTGACCCGCGACGAACCGCCCATCAGCCGTTTCCCGGCGCCCGACCCCGCCGGGCTTCCCGACGACCTCCGGGAGATGATCGCGGCCAACGCCAGGAAAGCCGGCTTCATCCCCAACGTCTTCCTGGCCTACGCCTGGAAACCCGACCATTTCCGCGCCTTCTTCCACTACTACGACGTCCTGATGCGGGCCGAGTCCGGCCTCTCGCGCGCCGAGCGCGAGATGATCGTCGTGGCCGTGAGTGCCGCCAACTCGTGCACCTACTGAACGGTGGCGCACGGAGCGGCGCTCCGTGTCCTGAGCAAGCACCCGTACATCGCCGATCAGGTCGCCGCCAACTACCGCCACGCCGACCTCACCCCGCGCCAGCGCGCCATGCTCGACTTCGCCGTGAAGATCACGCTGAACTCGGCGGCCATCGAGGCAGCCGACCTCGACGAGCTCCGCCGGCAGGGCTTCAGCGACTCGGACATCTGGGACATCGGCGCCGTCGCCGCCTTCTTCAACCTCTCCAACCGCATGGCGAACCTCGCGGGCCTGCGGCCGAACCGCGAGTTCTACACGATGGGCCGCGGCCAGTAGGCCGCCCCGGGCGACCCGACCTGGAAGGAGGACCCTTGGCGACACCGACGATCGCGTTCAGCCACTTCGGGATCCACGTGACCGACCTCGCCCGCATGGTCGACTTCTACACGCGCGTGCTCGGTCTCCTCGTCTCCGACCGGGGGACGCTCGAGGACGGGCCCACGCTGGCCTTCCTCTCGCGCGACCCCGACGAGCACCACCAGATCGCGCTGGTGACCGGTCGGCCGCGCGGCCTCGGCTACAACGTCGTGAACCAGATCTCGTTCAAGGTGCCGTCGCTGGTGGATCTCAAGGCCATGCACGCGCGGGTACGAGAGGAGGGAATCGAGGAGTTCCGGATCGTCACCCACGGCAACGCCTGGTCGGTGTACTTCCCGGACCCCGAGGGCAACCGCGTCGAGCTCTTCGTCGACACACCCTGGCACACCCCCCAGCCCCTGGCCGAGCCCTTCGACATCGAGGCGCCGGTCGAGGCCATCCGGGCGCGGACGGAGGCCCTCTGCCGCAGCCGTCCCGGGTTCGTGTCGCGCGCCGAGTGGCGGAAGGCGCAGGCGGAGAAGATGGGCGTGCCCGGCTGAGCCCACCGTCGGCGCCGATCTCCGTGAGGAGCGCCGCACGGTGAAGGCCGCCGCCCGCCTGGCGGGAGGAGCGCGTGTCCTGCCAGGGCGCGACGACGGGATCTCAGACCACGCCCGCCGTTCGCAGCTCCGCAATCTCCGCCGAACGATACCCGAGCTCGGTCAGGATCGCATCCGTGTGCTCACCGAGCGTGGGGGCTCGATGCCGGAAGCGTCCCGGGGTCTCGGACAGGTCGACCGGCGTCGGCGCCAGCGGCGCGGGCCCGGGCAGCCCGGGATACTCCGTGTCATCGAGCAGGCCGGCCGCCCGGATGTGCGCATCGTCGAGCGTCTGCTGGGGCGAGTAGAGCGGACCCGCCGGGAGCCGCTCGCTCTCCAGCGCGGCCAGCGCCTCCGCCGTGGTCCGCCCGGCCGTCCAGTCCGCCATTCGCCTGGAGATGATCTCCCCGTGGTCGCCCCGCGCCTGGTCATCCTTGAACCGTGGATCGGTGAGCCAGTGGTCCTCGCCCATCAGCTTCGCCCATCGCGCGAACATCGGTCCCCCGATCGCGTAGGCGATGATCCAGCCGTCCGTCGTGCGAAAGAGATCCGAGGGCGCGGACGTCTGGCCGCGGTTGAGGGTGGCCACGCGATCGATCTGCCCCACCTGCTGCTCGACCAGCGCCGGGTTGTTGAACGCGATCGCGGTCCGCAGGAGGGCGCCCTCGACCTTCTGGCCGCGGCCGCTCGTCTGCCGCGCCATGAGCGCCGCCAGCGTGCCGAACGCCGCCAGTGAGGCCGTGCCGCAGTCGACCCAGGCCACGGCCGCCCGCATCGGCCGCTCGGGCGTCCCCGTGAGGTATGCCGAGCCGCACATCACCTGGCCGATGCCGTCGAAGCCATGCCTCCCGCTCCACGGCCCACCGGCCCCGAACGCCGTGACCGTGGTGAGGATGATGTCCGGCTTCACGCGGCGGAGGCTCTCCAGGTCCAGCGCAAGCGAGCGCAGCACGTCGGGGGGCAGATTGGCGACGACGACGTCCGCGGTCGCCACCAGCTTTCGCACGATCTCCCGGCCCTCCGGGCAGGCCGGGTCGAGCGTCATCGCGCGCTTGTTGCGGTTCATGACCAGGTACAGGGCGCCCACACCGTCCGCGCCCACCGGCGCCAGCCACCGGTCCTCGCCCCCGCCCCGCCGCTCGACGCGAATGACGTCCGCGCCGAGGTCCGCCAGGAGGGCGGCGCAGTACGGCCCCGCGATGTAACGCCCGAAATCGAGGACCCGGATCCCCGCGAGCACGTCACCAGCTCGCCCGTCGCTCTCGCTCACGCAGCACCTCCCGGCCATGATTCGCGTCTTCGCGCCTTCGAAGTCCTGGCCGACCTGCGGGCTAGTACACCTGCACCGCATGGTACTCGCCGAAGATCTCCCGCCGGTTGGTTTCCTTCGCCGGCCGAACCCGGCGTACTGGCGCATCGTCCACAACCGG
>CAZWXA010000463.1:0-3201 GCA_964637755.1 uncultured bacterium
GCGCCTGGCCTGCTTGTCGGCGACCCCCTCCGGGCTGAGCTGGAATGTCGTTCGATCCATCTCGGTCCGGAAGGCCTGGCTCGCCCCCGCCGATTCGGGCGGCCGCACGATCCGTCCCGCTTCGTCGATCCAGACGGCGGTGTTGACGTTGACCATGCCGTACAGCTCCGCGACGAGATGCCGCTCGTCGATCAGGCAGGGATACGTGGGCCTGGCCGCGCGGATCCACTGCCCGGCCGTCGCGGCCCCGCCTGCGTCGAACGCGACGGAGATCACGACGAAGTCCCGCTCCTTCAGCTCCTCGTAGAGGCTCTGCCAGACCGGCAGATCGAAGCGGCAGCCTCACCAGGACGCCCAGGAGACCAGAAAGACCTTCCGGCCGCGGTAGTCGGAGAGCGCGTGCATCCGGCCATCGAGGTCGGGCAGCCTGAAGTCGGGCGCCTGGAGCGCCTGGAGCGCCTTCCGGCGCGCGCTCGCGGGCTCGCCGAAGTACCACACGCGGTACCCCACATCGTGCGCGACCGGCTGACCGGCCAGGCGGGCCAGCGCCCCGAGGTTGACCCGCCGGCCGCTGTCGCGAAGGAACTCCGCCTCGCGACCCGCGGGGATCGAGACACGGTCGTCACCGCGGCAGGCTCCCTGCGGCGTGATCTCCCAGCCCGTCGATGCCCGGAGCTCGTCGAGTGAGAGCCACAGGGCGTCACCGTCGGCGACGGCGCCGGATGCGGACGACACCTGATCCCTGCAGATGATGGTTTCCGTCATCACGAGGCCTCCCTCCCCGACCCACGCGGGACTGACTGCTCGATGGTTCTCATGGCCGATGGTCCCCGGTACCCGGCGGCACGCCGAGCCCGGGGCGAGGCCGTCGATCTGCGTCGAGGTCTCGTGGCTCGCCCGGGAGCGGGGCCATTCCAGATCGCGCCGCGCCAAGGTCCGGCCGGCACCGCGGAGACTATTGGGCCGCAGGCTGGTCGTGTCAAGTCGGATTCCGGCCGGTCACGCCTTGGTGCCCGCCGGGTGTGCTAGGCTTGGACGCGGCGTCACCCGATCCGAACCACGGAGGGGAACCCTGAGGCTCGTCCTGGCTCTTCTCGCGGCGCTCCTGAGCATCACGCCGGCGGACGCCGCCGACTACGCGGGCCCGCTGATCGACGCCCACTCTCATCTGCCGAACGCGACGGCCATCGGGGCCTACCTGTCGGCCATGAAGCGGCAGGGCATCTCCCGGGTCCTGCTCCTTGGCGTCGGGGGCGTCCAGAAGGACGATCCGGCCTGGCTCGCAGCGGCGGCGAAGAAGCATCCCGATCGCGTGCTGCTCGGCTTGCCGCTCCCCGACCCGACCGCGGACGGAGCCGCCGCGCACCTGGACGCCGAGCTCCAGGGGGGGCGGTACCGCGCGGTGGGCGAGGTCCACCTCCGGCAGCTCAGCCGGACGATCGATCGGGACCCCGAGAACGCGGCGTTCGGGCGCGTGCTCGAGATCGTTGCGAAGCGGCGGGTGCCGATCGTGATCCACTTCGAGCTGGGCGGGGACCCCGCGGCCGCGCTTGGCCGCGCGCTCGACAGGCACCCGAACGCGACCGTGGTCCTGGCGCACGCGGGCGGCGGCCCACCGGCTCGCGTCGAGGCGCTCCTCGCGGGCCATTCCAACCTCGTGGTGGACCTGTCGGGGATGCACTTCCAGCGGACTCCCGCCCTCGCGTCCGAGACCGGCCCCCTCGACCCGGAGTGGAAGGCGCTGATCGAGAAGATGCCGGACCGCTTCCTGATGGGCATCGACGTCTGGTCCGCGCGGCTCTTCGAGCCGGGCATGCTCGATCGCCTGATGAAGTGGACCCGGCGTGTCCTCGGACAGCTCTCGCCCGCCGCCGCCGAGCAGGTCGCGTACCGCAACGCCTCCAGGCTCTACGGGATCGAGTGACCGGCCTCAGGCCACTCGTCCTGGTCAGGCCAACCGCGTGGACGGACTTGCCGAACTCACCGGGGTGGCGGGCCCGACGCCGCGACCATGCCCACGCCTGGCATCCACGAGACCCTGATGGGTCACGACACGCTGAAGGAGGACCGCACGCCATGCGCTCGATGAAGCCCCTCATCGCCACACTCGCGTTCATCCTGCTCGCACTGCCGGCCGCGGCAGCGGCGCAGCCCCCGGTTCGCGAGATCACCCGGCTCGCGGGTGAGGTGTACCGGTTCAGGAACAACCTCCACTACTCGGTCTTCGCGGTGACGCCGGCCGGCATCATCGTCACCGATCCGATCAGCCCGGAGGCGGCGGAGTGGCTCAAGGCCGAGCTGGCCCGGCGCTTCGGCGTGCCCATCCGGTACCTGATCTACAGCCACGACCACGCCGACCACATCGCCGGAGGCCAGGTCCTCGCGGACGGGGCGCTCGTCGTCGCCCACGAGCGCGCGAAGACCAACATCATCGAGGAGAAGCGCCCGACGGCCCGGCCGGACGTCACGTTCACGGACCGGATGACGATCGAGCTGGGGGGCACCGTGGTCGAGCTGATCCACGTCGGCCGGAACCACTCCGACAGCTCGATCGTCATGCGCTTCCCCCGCGAGCGGCTCCTCTTCGCCGTCGACTTCATCCCGGTCGAGATGGTCGCGTTCCGGGACTTCCCCACCGCCTGGGTCGAGGACTGGATCGACTCGCTCGCGCGTGTGGAGGCGCTCGACTTCGACATCCTCGTGCCGGGTCACGGCCAGGTCGGCCGGAAGGAGCACGTCACCATGTTCCGCCAGTACCTGGAGGACCTCCGGGGCGAGGTGGTGCGGCTCGCGCGCGAGGGGAAATCGCTCGACGAGATGAAGCAGCTCATCACGCTGCCGAAGTACCGCCAGTGGGGGCGCTACGACGAGTGGTTCCCGCTGAACGTCGAGGGGATGTACCGTCAGGTGCAGATGCACCGCCGCGGGAACTGAGCCGGCTCCCCGGACCGGTCGCACGAGCGCGTCTTCCGCCCCCTCCCGCAGCGGCCGCAGCGGGGGGCGGGTGCCCAGCCTGGCGGGGGGCGCGACCGGGCCAGGGACAGGAGGTCCCGGCCGCTGCCGGCCGCGGACGGCCGGTCAGTCGCTCGCGAGCTTGCCGTTGAATCCCCAGTTCGACTTCTCGACGTCCTGGAAGACGATGTGCACCTGATCGGGCGTCGTCTTCGCAAGTCTCACCATCGCGTCGGTGATGGCGGCGGT
>CAZWXA010000464.1:0-3195 GCA_964637755.1 uncultured bacterium
TTGGACGGCTACGATGACGGGATCGGCTTGACATGATCACGAAGCCAGTCGACGAGTTGGCCGCGGCCGATGCGGCCAGCGGCGAGATCGAGCATCAGGGGCTCCTGGTCATCTACGGCGGCACTGATCTCCGCTCCGTTGAGCATCAGGAAGGTTTCCATGGCGGCGTGGCCCACGCGCTTGTTGCCATCGACGAACGGGTGCCCCTGAACCAGAGCGAAACACAGCGCCGCCGCCTTTTCAATGAGCGTTGGGTACAACTCGGCGCCGCCGAAGGTGGCTTTGGGCTGGGCGATGGCCGACTCAAGCGCGCCAAATTCGCGGATACCGGGCGCGCCACCGGTTGCTTCGAGCAGGAGGCGGTGCAGGTCGACCACCTCCCCGAGCGTCAGATACCGGATCAAGCGAGGCGCCGGTACAACTCCTCGTTCTTCCGTAATGCTCGCTCGGCGGCCGCTTTGAACTCGTCGTCTCGGGTTGCCAGCAGGTCCGCGATCGCCGCCCGAGCAAGGTCCTCCGGGCCGATGCCGAGGCGCTCTGCCTCCTGGCGCAGCCGCTCGGCCTGGGCCTGCGACAGATCGATGTTGAGCTTCATGCCCGTACTGTACCGTGAAGCGGCACCGTCCAACAACTCGCTTCAACGGACCGGCTACGCCGGCCGCTGAGCGATGCGTTATCCGTACAGGGCCGTGAGGACGCACGACAGTTCCCGCGGTTCGTGACGGCGTATCCGGAGGGCGGCAGATGACGTACCACGTTCTCGACACCATCGTCCTCGACCGAGACATCCCTGACCACGGACTGCGCAAGGGAGACCTCGGGGCCGTGGTGGAGGTCTACGAGCCGGACGGGCTTGAGGTGGAGTTCGTGACCGCGTCGGGTAGGACCGCGGCGCTGGTGACCCTCCACGCCCGCCATATCCGCCCTGTAGCCGACGACGACTTGGTATCCGTCAGACCATGCCGTCATTCGGCTTGAAGCCGGTATGACGGACAACGAAGCGCTTCAGCGGCCCTGCTATCCGGCCGCGCTGGCATGCTTGCCGCGCGCGGTCAGTTGGCGGTACCGCTTGCACAGGCGCACCTGCGCCTTCCATCCGATCGCCTGCACCTCGACCGGTAGCGTCTCCACCCGGAGCTGAATGTCGCGGCTCACCTTCGCCGGGTCCCGATAGGCTCACGCCCCTTCCACCCAGCGGGAGCTCCGCTAGAACCACATCTGCACGCGGGAGAGGATCTCCCACGAGGTCGGATCGTCGAGTCGCCGCAGTTGCGTCGCGCTACAGCTCGAGCGGCCCTCCGAGCAGCTGAACGGCGTCCCGAGCGCGTTGTCGTACCAGTAGTGCGTCCAGTTCAACATGGCGCGGACGCGCGAGTTCAGGTACCAGTTGACGCCAGCGGTCAGCGCCTCGACACCGTTCTCGGCGCTCGCGTGACCTCCGGTGATCCCGTTGCTGAGGTTGCCGTCGAGGAAGTCGACGGGATCATTCGAGCTGAAGGACAGCTCGGCGTACCTGAGCGCCAGCTCCCAGGCTCCCCGGCCGATCTCCCCCGCGATGGGGTTGAAGGGGCGCTTCGGGATGACGGGGCCGGTCAGCGGCTTGTCCTCACCGGTCACGAGCCAGGTCCCCGAGACGTACCACCCGGCGGCCGTGAGGTCGTCCAGGTTCTGGCCGCCCACGCATGCGGTGGCCGTGGACGGAGCCCCGCACCGCCGGCGCTCGTTGTCCTGCTCGCTGTATTCGAACTTGAAGGAGGCGGGGCCGACCGCCCAGGCGAGGTCGGTCCCCGCGCGCGACCGGTCACCGCGGACCGGCTGCTGGGCGAAGTAGACGAACCGGTTCGCGGTCCGGGCGCCCGTCCGGCCCTGCGGGCTCAGGTTGGACGTCGCGCCGCCGCCGCCGTCGCCCCAGGTGAAGGAGCCCGCGAGCTGCAGTCCCTTGAGCCAGTAGTTGCCGCCCGGCTTGAAGGGCGCCAGCGTGAGCCGCCCCGCGATGTCCTTGCCGTTGCTCGTGTCGAAGGTGTTGGTCGCCGCTCCGTTGCTCGCCGCTCCGTTGAAGATGCCGGCGTCGTAGCCGAGGATCCCGCCGAACAGGCTGCCCCGCACCACCGCCCCCACGTCCCGCGACGGGGCCAGCTCGTTGATGATCGACCGCTCGACGAAGTCGATCGTGTTGTCGGACGACAGCTCCTCGAAGCTGAACGGCACCTTGAACTGGCCGACGCGGAGGGTCAGCTCCGGCCTGAACTTCAGCTCCATGAAGGCGTCGTTCAGGCAGAAGCCGTTCTTCTGATCGGACCGGGTGAACTCGCACTCCACGAGGAAGTCGATCCACTTGAAGAACGACCCCTTCAGCTCGATCCGCGCTCGCCGCACGAGGAACTCGTTGTTGAGCGTCGTACCGGCGAGGGTCCGGGCCTTGCCTTCAACGGCATCGTAATCCAGCTGGAACCGGCCGCCCAGTTCCAGTCGGAAGTCTCCGGAAGCGGACTGGAGGAACGGACGCCCGTTCTCCACACCCGCCGTGAGGGCACCGGCGCTACCCTTCTCCGCCCGCTCCCGCTCCGCCTTGCCCTGACGGGCTTCCTGCTCCGCCCGCTCCCGGAGCGCCTTCCTCTGTTCCTCGGTGATCTGGCCGTTCTGGCGCATGATGGCGAGGATCTCCTCGAGGACGGTGCCCGCGGCGAGACCCTTCGCCTCCTCGGCCCCGGCGGCACCGTGGTGGCCCACGACAGACACCGCCATCAGCATCGCAGCCGCCCAGCGCTTCAAGACTCCGCGTGTCATCGATTCCCTCCCGTTCAGGTGGTGTGCGGACGAAGACGACCGGGGTGAAGAATCGCAGGCGCGCGTTGCGGGACGATGACGAGGCGGTGAATTCTGGGTTGCGATCAGGTCAGCGAGTGCCGCACCACCTTCCCCTCGACCATGTAGATCACCATCTCGGCGATGTTCGTCGCGTGGTCGGCCACGCGCTCGAGGTACCGGGAGATCAGGACGAGCCGCATTGCCCGCGGGATCGCGCCGGGGTCCGCCCTCATCACGTCGAGCAGCTCGCGGAACAACCGCTCCTTCAGCTCGTCGACCTCGTCGTCCGCCGCACAGACGCGGCGCGCGAGCGACGTGTCGTGCGCGATGAACGCCTGCAGGCTCTCCTTCAGCATCACGCCGGCCCGGTCGGCCATCCGCAGCACC
>CAZWXA010000465.1:0-3191 GCA_964637755.1 uncultured bacterium
GGTCGTCGCCGAGAGCGACGAGCAGAACAACTGCATCGCGTCGGCGACCACGGTGGCGGTGGTCCCGTAGCGGCGGCGCGAGCGGCGCCGGCGACGTCCGGGGAGGTGTTGCGGCGGGCCACTTCGTAGAGTGGCCTGGTACCCGCGGCGCGAGCGGCGCCGGCCCAACCCGCGCTCGAGGTACCCGGCGGGGGCCTTTCGGAAGACCGCCCCGTGCCCGGTCCTCAGGCGCTGCCGCGGAGGGCCCGCCAGACGCGCTCGGGGCGGAGCGGCATGTCGAGATGCCGGACGCCGAAGGGCCGGAGCGCGTCGACCACCGCGTTGACGACGGCGGGCGTCGAGCCGATCGTGGCCGCCTCGCCGATCCCCTTGGCGCCCATCGGGTTGAAGGGCGTGGGCGTGACAGTCTCGGCCGTGGTGAACGACGGGAGATCGTCCGCGCGCGGCAGGGCGTAGTCCATCAGCGTACCGGTCAGGAGCTGGCCGTCCTCGTCGAAGACCACCTCCTCGAGGAGCGCCTGGGCGATGCCCTGGGCGAGGCCGCCGTGGACCTGGCCCGCCACGAGCGTCGGGCTCACGCGCACGCCGCAGTCGTCAACGGAGACGAAGTCGCGGATGGTGACCTGGCCCGTGTCGCGATCGACCTCGACGACGGCGACGTGAGCCCCGAACGGGTACACGAGCTGCGGCGGGCGGAAGAACGCGGTCGCCTCGAGCCCGGACTCCACGCCGGCCGGGAGGGCATCGCTGTAGGCCCGCGCCGCGATCGCCTCGAACGTGAGCGCGCGGTCGGGCACGCCCTTGACCTGGTAGCGCCCGTCGGTGAACACCACGTCGTCGGGCGCGGCCTCGAGCACGTGGGCGGCGACGCGCCGGGCCTTCTCCTGCACCGTGAGCGCCGCCTGCAGGATCGCCGAGCCCCCGACCGCCAGGCTCCGGCTGCCGCCGGTCCCGTTCCCCATCGGCGTGTTCGCGGTATCGCCGTGGCGCACGACGATCCGGTCGAACGGGACGCCGAGCTGGTCCGCGATGATCTGGGCGAAGGTGGTCTCGTGCCCCTGCCCGTGGGCCGAGGTGCCCGTGAAGGCCGTCACCGTACCGCCCGGCTCTGCCCGGACGATCGCGCTCTCGTACGGACCGAAGCCGCACATCTCCACGTAGCAGGACATCCCGATCCCGAGGAGGCGACGCTCGCCGCGCTCCAACCGCGCCGTCTGCTCCGCGCGGAGGTCCCTGTAGCCCGAGATCTCGAGCGCCTTGGTGAGCGCGCGGTCGTACTCGCCGCTGTCGTAGTTCTGCCCGGTCGGCGAGGCGTAGGGGAACGCGTCCGGCGGGATGAAGTTCCGCCGGCGGACCTCCTCCGGGCTCCGGCCGATCTCGGCCGCGACGACGTCGACGAGGCGCTCGAGGTAGTACGCGGCCTCGGGCCGTCCGGCACCCCGGTAGGCGGCGACGGGCGTGCTGTTGGTGAAGACGCAGGTGCACTGGAGGTCGACCGCCGGGATGCGGTAGACGCCGACGCCCATCATGAGCGTCAGGTCCGGGATGAAGGTGAAGATCGGATACGCGCCGATGTTCGCGGTCACGCGCATCCGGAGGGCCGTGATCGTGCCGTCGTCCTCGACGGCAGCCTCCAGGTCGGCCACCTGGGCGCGCCCGTGCGTGGTCGCCATGAAGTGCTCGAGCCGCGTCTCTGTCCAGCGCAGCGGGATCCGGTAGAGCCGGGCGAGCGCGGCCAGCGCCGCGTCCTCGGGGTAGCAGCCGAACTTCACGCCGAAGCCCCCGCCGACCTCCGGGGCGATCACGCGGATCAGGTTCTGCGGCAGCCCGAGGAGGGTGGCGAGATCGTTGCGCAGGCTGTGGGGCGCCTGGTTGGTTGCCCACACGACGAGACCGCCCGTGGCCGGATCTGGCGCGGCGAGGGTGGCGCGCCCCTCCAGCGGGACGCCGGAGAGCCGCTGACTCACCAGGCGCTGCCGGACGACGCGCCCGGCCCGGGCGAAGGCGCCGTCGGGATCACCGGCCTTGATCGTGTTCGTATGCTCGATGTTCCGGGCCGCGTCGTCGAAGAGCTGCGGCGCGCCCTCCGCCATCGCCGCGAAGGCATCCGTCACCGCGGGCAGCGGCTCCCAGTCGACGATCACGTCCGCCGCGGCATCCGCCGCCTCCGCCTCCGACGCCGCGATGACGGCGGCGACGGCCTCGCCGACGTGCCGGACCCGATCAACGGAGAGCGGGTAGTGCCGGCGCCCGAGCTTCTCCGGGCCGGCGCTGCCACCGCCTTCCCCACCGCCGCCGAGGGGCACCGGAGCGCAGAGTGCGCGAATGTCGTTGCCGGTGACGACCGCGCGGACGCCGGGGCGCCGCCGCGCCGCCGCGGCATCGATGCCGCGGATGCGCGCGTGGGCATGCGGGCTCCGCACGAACGCGACGTGGTGCATCCCGGGCAGCGCGATGTCTCCGACGTAGGCCGAGGCGCCCGTGACGAGACGCGGGTCCTCCTTGCGCTTGACCTCCGCACCCATGAGCCTTGGAGTCGCCATGTTCGGTCCTTTCGTCCTGTGGTGCTGTCGCTGGCCGGCGTTCCCCTGGCCACGCGTCCCTGCGGGGTCGGCCGCGCCCGACGGTGGGCGCTCGATCCGGACGGCCATGTCTCACCGCATTCTATGCGTTCGCGAGGGGTCGCCGGCGCGGTTTCGCTCGGCCGGCCTCCCGCGGACGAGCACGAGCTGTGGGGTTCGAGCGATGCCCGTGATGGTCTCGGAGGGCCCGAACACCTTGGCCCGCGGTCTGCCCGATCAGGATGAGCGCTCCGCTCGGGGCCTTCCGGATGATCATGAGCCACCTCGTTTCTCGACCCGGCCGCCGCTGCGGTCGGGTCTCGCGCGGGAGTCCAGCTATACCTCCGCGTCGCGCCCGAGTCTGGTGTGCTTCCGGCTGGACTTCTTGCCCCGGATTCGGTATGGTACCGGTGCCGATGGCACACGGGACCGAAACCGAGGCGCCCAATCGCTACAGCGGCCGGCGGTTCGCCCCGAAGGAACTGACCCTCATCCGCGAGGTCGTGGAGGCCTGCTCGGGGCTGAGCCGGAAGGAACTGGCGCAGACGGTCTGCGAGCTGCTGGGGTGGAGGCGGCCGTCGGGCGAGCTGAAGGCGCAGGAGTGCCGGGAGTTCCTCGAGCGCCTCGAGG
>CAZWXA010000466.1:0-3174 GCA_964637755.1 uncultured bacterium
GGTGTGGCCGCCCCCGGTCGCGACGTCCAGCACGCGATCGATCGGCCGCGGGGCGCCCCAGGCCAAGAGGAGGTCGAGGTCGTCACCGGCCGCGAACCCCGCGGACGCCACGTAGTTCTGCGCGCTCGGCCCGAACTGCGCCTGGACCCTCGCCCTGTGATCAATCATTCCGGGCGCGCCCGGAGCTGGCGCGCGAGGAACTCCGCGTCGAGCGGGGTCAGGTCGAACTGCCGGCTGGCCGCGTCGATCAGCTTCACGCGGTCGGCCGCCGGATCGTCCCGGAGGCGGTCCGCGATCCACCGCACGGCCTGCTGGACCGGCGCCTCGCCTTGAGCCATCATCCTCCCCCCGGCGATAATGGCCGCATGAGCCGACTCTACGACATCGTGACCTTCGACTGCTACGGAACGTTGATCGACTGGGAGAGCGGGATCCGCGCGGCGTTCCTCGCCGCCGCGGCCGCGGAGGGGTTCGCGCTGGAGGGGGCGGCGGTTGTCGCGGCGTACGCGGACCTGGAGCCCGGCGTCGAGGCGGGAGCCCACCGCGCCTACCGGGACGTGCTGGCCGAGACCGCGCGGCGGGTGGCGGCGCGGCTCGGCTGGCGGCTCGCCGAGGACCGCGCTGGCTTTCTGGCGCAGAGCCTGGCGAGATGGCCGCCCTTCCCGGACACGAACCCGGCGCTTGCGCGGCTTGCCGCCGCGGGGTACCGGCTCGGCATCCTCTCCAACGTCGACGACGACCTCCTCGCCTCCACGCGCGCGCACTTCGCCGCTGGCTTCGATCTGCTCGTCACGGCCCAGCAGGTCGGCGCCTACAAGCCCGCGCACGACCACTTCGTCGAGGCCCGGCGGCGCATCGGTGACGCGCGATGGCTCCACGCGGCGCAGAGTCACTTCCACGACGTCGTTCCTGCCCGCGCGCTCGGCATCCCCGTGGCGTGGATCAACCGCAAGGGCGAGGCGCCGTCGGGCGGCGTCGGCCCCGACCACGAGTTCCACACGCTGACCGAGCTGGCCGACTGGCTCACCAAGGGCGGCTGAAGCGCTCGGCCGGTCGGGCACGGCCGGCGACATTGGCGCGCCGGACGGGTTCGGGACCCGCGAAGGGTCAGAGGGTCAGGAGCCCCATTCCCGCGACGCAGAGGACCCGAGGACGGCTACGCGTCGGCCTCCATCCAGGAGCTTGAGGCCAGTGGTCCTCGGGCGTGTCAAGCCCTGCGCCGCTTGCGCCCTGCCGCCATCCGATCGAGTCAATGTCCTGGCGTGTCCGCACTGTGGGGGCCGGCTGCGCCTGATCGCCACGCTGCACGATCCCGTCGTGATCCGGAAGCTCCTCGCGCACCTGGGGATCGCCCGCTCAGGGCCGAGCCCCGGCCCCGCCCCACCCGCGCCCGGCGCCGCCGCGCCCTGATCGATTCGGGGCGCGGTGGACGCCGTCGTGCCTGCGCGGCGAGGCGTCATCAGCGCTGATCCGGCCGGTCCACTTACCGGTTGACGGCGGCGGTGCGCCAGCATAGCGTGCCGCAGCCGGGCCGGCTCTCCCGACCCGCGAGAGGTGGCTGCTAATGTGCGCTGTCATCGGCTCCTGGGGCGGCCAGCGTCCGAGTCTGGCAGATTACGTCACGGTGACGGGGCCCACGGACGGGGCGACCGCCGCCGGAGGTGCCTAAAGTTGCCTACGCTCCGGGTGGGCGGCTCCCGCGGCGGCTTGGTGTGGCCCGGCCTGATCCGCCGCCTGGCCTGCACCGACACCTCCTACCGCAACTGAACCCACGCCGGCGCCGCTCTCCGGGCCAGCCGGGGAGCGGCGCGGGGAGATCCTCATGGACTGCTGCGCCATCGGGCTCACGCGCCGGCAATGGCTGTGGACCACGCTCCTCACCTCGGGCGCCGCGGCACTGTCTGGCTCCGGCCGGGCAGGCCGCGTGGCCAGGGCAGAGGCGGCGGATGCGCCGTCGGCCAAAGCGATCCAGGTGCTGAAGGACAGCCTCTCGGTCGACGTCCACAACCACAGGGCCGCCACCGGGATCACCTCGCGCAAGCCGCCGACCGACGACACCCCGCGCGGCATGCGCACGGGTGGGCTGGCCACGGTGTGCCTGGCCGACGTCCCCGACGGGCCCCTGCTCGGCCGCAGTCCCGCCGGTGTCCTGGCGGCGCTGCGCCAGCCGGCGCCCGGCGAGCTGTACAAGTTCCACCTCGCCCAGATGGCGTGGATGGACGAGCTGGTGGCCCGCCACGGGATGCGGCGCGCGCTCACCGCGGCCGATCTCAAGGCGGCGCATGCCGCCGGCGAGCCCGCCATCGTCCAGGACATCGAGGGGCTCGACTTCCTGGAGCGCAAGCTGGAGCGGGTGGAGGAGGCGCACCAGAAGGGTGTGCGCCACGTGCAGCTCGTGCACTACACGCCGAACGACATCGGCGATTTCCAGACTGGCACCGTCACCCACAACGGCCTGACGCCGTTCGGCGCCGACGTCATCCGCGCCTGCAACCGTCTCGGCCTGGTGGTGGATGTCGCCCACGCCACCGAGGACATGGTCAAGCAGGCCGCCAAGGTGGCCACGAAGCCGCTGCTGCTCTCGCACACGGCGCTGCAGGGCAGCAAGGCCATGGGGCGCACGCCGCTGGCGGCACGCCAGGTGAACCGCGATCATGCCCGCGTGATCGCCGAGACGGGCGGGTCCATCGGGATCTGGCACTTCTTCCGCGGCCTCCAGGGTTACGTGGACGGCCTGAGGGAGATGGTCGACGTGGTGGGCGTCGATCACGTCAGCATCGGGACGGACCAGCAGGTCAGCCCCGGCGCGCTGCAGGACTACGGCGACTTCGGCCGCCTGGTCGACGCGATGCTGGCCAGCGGCTTCAGCCCCGAGGAGGCCGGCAAGCTGATCGGCGGCAACTACCTCCGCATCTTCGCCGCCTCCGCCGGCTGACCGGGCGACGAGCGACAGTTCCCCCACTGCAATGGCACTACTGGTAGAGCGCACGCGCCGGCGGTTCACGATCGCCGAGTACCACCGCATGGCCGAGGCCGACATCCGGCGGCCTGACGAACGCGTGGAGCTCATCGACGGCGAGATCCTCGAGACCTCGAGGAGAGCCCGATCGGCAGCCGCCACATGGCCTGCGTCAACAACCTGAATCGGGCTGAATCGGGTACTTGTTCTCGGCC
>CAZWXA010000467.1:0-3167 GCA_964637755.1 uncultured bacterium
CTGCGCCGGCGCGGCATCTACTTCGCGATGCTGACGCTGGCCTTCGCCCAGCTCCTCTACTTCGTGGCCTTCCACCTCTCGGACTGGACGGGCGGCGACGACGGCCTCCGCGGCATTCCCCAGCTCCCGGTGACGCTGCCGGGTCTGAGCCTCTCGATCGAGACGCCGCTCGCCTTCTACTATTTCGCGCTCGTCCTCGTCGGCCTCGCGGTGGCGGCGCTCGA
Organism: uncultured bacterium; assembly: GCA_964637755.1. Taxonomy (GTDB): domain Bacteria; phylum Methylomirabilota; class Methylomirabilia; order Rokubacteriales; family CSP1-6; genus AR9. The sequence continues at coordinate 225 of CAZWXA010000467.1, forward strand.
GCGGATCCTCGCCTCGCCGTTCGGGGCCGTCCTGCAGGCGATCCGCGAGAACAGCGACCGGGCAGTCGCGTGCGGGTACGACATCAACCGGATCAAGCTCCTGTCCTTCGTCTTCTCGGCGCTCTTCGCCGGCCTCGCGGGCTCGCTCGAGGCGCTTCGCCTCCACGTCGTGCCGGTCGAGTCGCTCTTCTGGGCCACGTCGGGACAGGTCGTGATCATGACGCTGCTCGGGGGCGCGGGCACGTTCCTCGGACCGTTCGTCGGCGCCGCCACCTACCTCGTGCTCGAGCAGCGCCTCGGCCTCGTGACCGAGTCCTGGCCGCTCGTGATCGGGATGATCTTCATGGGCTTCGTGCTCTTTCTCCCGAAGGGGATCTGGGGCACGCTCACAGGAGGATACTATGGCCATTAAGGTGCTCGAGCTGCATCACCACGGGATCCGCGTGGGATCCACCGAGCTGGACGCTGACCGGGCGCTCGCCTTCTATCGTGACGTCCTCGGGCTCGCCCCGGATCAGGGACGGCCGTACATCCCGGACATTCCCGGCTACTGGATGGAGGTCGGGGACGCGGCGCAGATCCACCTGATCAGTGCCCAGGGGCTCTCCAGGCTCGCCGACGGGCCGGGGAGGGACCCCGCCGGCCCCCACGTCGCGCTGGCCGTCCCCGACATCCTGGAGGCGCGACAGGAGCTGGAACGCCTCGGCATCGACTACTGGTGCCTCAAGGGCGTGACCGGCCCCGAGACCGAGCAGCTCTTCATGACCGACCCGTTCGGCAACGTCATCGAGCTGCACCAGGCCGGCACCTGCCGCTGCGCCACGCGCGGCGCGGCCGGCGCCGCGCAGATGAGCTGAGCCGTGCCCGGCCTGCCGGCCGCAGAGCGCCGGGTCATCGAGCGCATCGAGGCGCTGACGCGGGAGAAGATCGCGCCCCGCGCCGCGCACTACGACCGCGAGGGGACGAACCCCGTCGAGAGCTGGCGCGAGCTCTGGCGCGACGGGTTCCTCGGGGCCGCGATCCCGCAGGAGTACGGCGGCCTCGGGCTCGACATGTCGACCTACCTCGCCGCCACCCGCGTCATCGCCGGCGGGTGCGCCAACACCGCGATGACCGTCCACATGCACTCGACCGTCATGCGCTTCATCGCCGCCCTCGGGACCGACGCGCAGAAGCGCCGCTACTTCCGGGAGGTCACGGAGAACGGGGCGCTCTTCGGGAGCTGGGGCAGCGAGCCGGCCGTCAGCCTCTCGCGGACCTTCCTGATGGAGACGACGGTCCGGCGCCACCCCGAGGGCTTCGTGGTGGACGGTGTCAAGCACTTCTGCACGATGGCGCTCGGGGCCACGTACTCCCTGGTCTGGTGCGCCCTCGACGGCGAGCCCGACATGGCCAAGGGGCTCCTCTTGGTCCTCGTCCCCGCGAGGACGCCCGGCGTCGAGACGGACGGCAAGTGGAACACGCTCGGCATGCGCGCCACCTTCAGCCCCTCCGTCAGGCTCAACGCGTGCGTGGTCCCCGAGGACGCGGTCCTCGGCCAGCCCGGCGCGGCCGCGCAGGTCGGCGTCGTCGAGAGCTTCGGCCTCGGCTACGCCGCGATCTACCTCGGCATCGCCGAGGCCGCGCTCGACTTCGCCGTCGACTATGCGAAGAAGCGCATCGTGAAGCCCGACAACGTCCCCGTGTCGCACGACTCGACCGTCCAGCGCCACGTGGGTGAGCTGCGAGTCCATCTCGACGCGGCGCTACTCGTCCTCGCCGAGGCCGCTTCGGGCTGGGAGGAGGCGGACATGTTCCACCGGGGGCTCGTCGCGAACAGGGCGAAGTACCTGGCGACCGAGGTCGGCCTGGAGGTGACCTCCAAGGTCATCCAGGTCGTCGGCGGACGCGGCGCCTACAAGGACTACCTCGTCGAGCGGGCCTTCAGGGACCTGAGGACCGCGACGCTCATGCCGCCCACGGTGGACCGGATGCTCGAAGCGATCGGCCAGAGCGCGCTCGGCATCGACACCGCGATGTTCCGCTTCGGCTCGGGGCCGCAGGGCGCCTGACCGTGAGCGGCGTGAGGCCAGCGCTCGGCTTCGTCGGTCTGGGCACGATGGGCAGCCGGATGGTCAAGCGGCTGCTCGACGCGGGGTATCCCGTCGCCGGCTACAACCGGACGCCGGCCAAGGCCGCACCGCTCGTCGAGCAGGGCATGCGCCTGGCCAGCTCCCCGCGGGCGGCCGCGGAGGCGTCCGAGGTCGTGTTCAGCATGGTCACCGATCCCGGCGCGCTCCGGGCCGTGGCCCTCGGTCCGGACGGGATCGTCGCGGGTCTCCGGGCGGGCGCCGTCTATATCGACATGAGCACCGTCAGCCCGGCGGCGACGCGCGAGGTGGCCGCGCGCGTGGCCGAGCGCGGTGCGGCGATGCTCGACGCGCCCGTCTCGGGCAGCGTCTCGACGCTCGAGCAGGGCCTGCTCTCCATCATGGTGGGTGGCGACGCCGAGGTCCTCGAGCGCGTGCGTCCCTGCCTCTCCGCCATCGGTCCGACCATCATCCACATCGGCCCACTCGGCCTGGCGGTGACGATGAAGCTCGCCATCAACCTCGGGCTCGCCGTCCAGCTCCTCGCCTTCAGCGAGGCCGTGCTCCTCGCGGAGAAGAGCGGTATCAGCCGCGAGGGCGCCGTCGATGCGCTGCTCAAGAGCGTCGCGGCGTCGCCGATGCTGAAGTATCGCGGCCCGTTCGTCCTCCAGATGCCCGAGGCGGCCTGGGCGAGCGTCGAGATGATGGCGAAGGACCTGCGGCTGGCACTCGACCTGGGGCGGGCCTCGGGCGTCCCCCTGCCCAGCACCGGACTGGCTCACGAGATGTACGTCGCGGCTGGCGCGCGCGGTCTCGGCGAGCAGGACATGGCCGCCGTGTTCGACGTTCTCGCCGGTCTCGCCGGGCTTCGCGC
>CAZWXA010000468.1:0-3157 GCA_964637755.1 uncultured bacterium
GACCTTTTTCAGCGGCCTGCTGGAACGGAGACGAGATGAAGGGGAGAGCCGCAGTCACGCAGGAGGGTGTCCGGACCATGCACCTCACCGAGTACGAGGTGCCCGAACCCGGGCCCGACGAACTGCTCGCCAGGGTCACGATGGCGAGCCTCTGCGGGTCGGATCTGCACATGTGGCGAGGCGAGGTGCCGTGGTTCCAGAAGGCCCCGGGGATCCAGGGTCACGAGATGGTCGGCAGGGTGGCCAAGCTCGGCGCCAACCGAAAGACGGACAGTCTCGGCCGCCCGCTCCGTGAGGGCGATCGTGTCGCCTACGCGTACTTCATCCCCTGCGGTGAGTGCTGGGCCTGTCTCGGCGGAACGACCGGCTGCCCGAACCGCTACCGCACGCGTAACACGATCACCGCCGACACGCCGCCGCACTTCCTGGGCGCGTTCGCCGAGTATTACCTGGTGAAGGCCAACCAGTGGGTCTTCAGGGTGCCGGACGGACTGCCCGACGAGCTGGTGGCTCCGGTCAATTGCGCGCTCTCTCAGGTGGTCTACGGGCTGCACCTGATCGGTGTGTGGCTCGGCGACACGGTCGTGGTCCAGGGTGCCGGGGGGCTCGGCATCTACGCGTGCGCCGTGGCCAAGGAGATGGGCGCGGGGCGGGTCATCGTGATCGACGGGATTCCCGATCGGCTCGAGCTGGCGCGGCAGTTCGGAGCCGATGATGTGATCGACCTCAGGGAACTGTCGTCCCGCGAGGCCCGGGTCGCGCGGGTCCGGGACCTCACGGCCGGAGTGGGCGCCGACGTCGCAGTCGAGGTGGTGGGAATCGCCGGGGTCGTCCAGGAAGGGATCGAGATGACCCGGGTCGGCGGGCGCTACCTCTGGATGGGCAACATCGTCCCCGGCATGAAGGCGGAGATCGTCCCCCACGACGCCGTCCGGCAGCCGAAGCTGATCCGCGGTGTCCTCGCCTACGATCGCTGGGTCATCCCCCGCGCGCTCGACTGGGTGAGCCGCGCGCGCCAGAAGTATCCCTTCCACCGGCTCGTCGGCGCGCGGTTCCCTCTGGAGCAGATCAACGAGGCCTTCGAGCAGGCCGAGTGGGCCGCCGGAAAAGGGAGCGTGGCCCGGACGGTGATCGTCCCGTAGCCGATCGGCGCCCGCCGGAGATCTCTCCGACGGCTGATGGAAGGCGGCGGGCCCCGGCGCCAACGTGCCCCGTGTTGCAGTACGCGGCCGCGGGTACCGCGACCGGCGTCGAAGCCGTGCGACAATCCTTCGAGGAGGGCGCTCGCCGCCACGGCTTCGCGCCCCGGTCCGCACAGCGACCTTTCACTCTCGCACGGGCGGCGGACGTCGACTCCACGGGGAGCTGACCCTGGACGAGCACGGGCAGCGCGCGGATCGGATTGGCGGCCCCGGTGGTCCGGCGGCGAGCGGGCCACGCGGTGCGCCTCCCCTGAGCCTCTCGGGCGCGGGGCCGGGGCTCGGCGAGATGGCGGTGTCGGGAGAAGCGGAGGAGGGCGTGCGGATGGCCTTCGACCAGACCGCCGTCGGCATGGCGCAGGTGGCGCTCGACGGCCGGCTCGTCCTGGTCAACCCGCGGCTATGCGACGTCCTCGGCTACACGAGCGACGAGCTGATCGGGCGCACAGTCCAGGAGCTCACCCACCCGGACGACCACACCCAGGATCTCGATCATCTCCGCCGGCTGCCCGCCGGCGCTGCCGGGACGTACACGGCAGAGAAGCGCCTCCTCCGCAAGGATGGATCGTACGTGTGGGCCGAGCTGCGGGTCGCCCTCGCCCGCCTGCCGTCGGGCGAGCCCCTGTGCTTCGTCTCCATGGTCGAAGACGTCACCGAGCAGCGGCGCGTCGAGGAGCGGCTCCGCAAGAGCGAGGAGCAGTTCCGCCAGCTCCTGGAGTCGGCGGCGGAGGCGATCGTGATCGTCAACGCCGCGGGACGGATCGAGCTGGTCAACGCCAAGACGGAGGAGATGTTCGGGCTCGACCGCCACGAGCTGGTCGGCCGGCCGATGGAGATCCTCCTCCCCGAACGGTTCCGGGGCCGGCACGCGGAGCACCGCGCGGACTACTTCTCGATGCCCCGGGTGCGGTCGATGGGGCCCGGCCTCGAGCTGGCCGGCCGGCGGAAGGACGGCACCGAGTTCCCGGTGGAGATCAGCCTGAGCTTCATCGAGACGGACGACGGGATTCTCGCCATGAGCTTCATCACGGACATCACCCAGCGCGTGGCGCTGGAACGGGCGGCGCGCCAGGCCGAGAAGCTCGCCGCCCTCGGCACGCTCGCCGCGGGGATCGTGCACGAGGTCAACAACCCGATCGGCATCATCTCGTCCCGCATCGAGGTGATGCTCATGGAGGCCGAAACCCTGGGCCTCTCGCCGCGGCTCGCCGAGGATCTCGAGGTGATCCGCCGGCATGCCCAGCGCGTCGCGCGCACCGCCCGGGGACTGCTCTCGTTCGTCCGGCAGTCGCCGGGCCAGCGAGGACCCGTGGACCTGAACCGGGTGGTGGAGGACGCGCTGCTGCTCGTGGGCAAGCAGATGAGCCGGGACCACGTCGAGATCGACACCACGCTCGACCGCCGCCTGCCGCCGTTGCTCGGCGACGCCGATGCGCTCCAGCAGGTGCTCGTGAACCTGCTGATCAACGCCCGGGACGCCGTGGCCGAGCGGGGAGAGGTGAGGATCGAGACGGGCCTGTCCCCGGGCCGCCCCGGGTGGATCCGCCTCCTCGTGAAGGACAACGGCCCGGGCATCCGGCCCGAAGACGTCTCGAGGATCTTCGACCCGTTCTTCACCACCAAGCCGCAGGGCACAGGCCTCGGGCTCTCGATCTCCCACGGCATCGTCCATGAGCACGGGGGGACGATCGACGTCCAGTCCGCCCCGGCGACCGGGACGACCTTCATCCTGAGCTTCCCGGTGATCCCGAGATCGGCCGAGTGATGGCGCGTCCCGGCGCCGGGGCGACCGGGCTCGTCCGGGTGACCGGCGCCGGCCCCGCCGTCTGCGGACTCCCGCGTGTGGTCGCGGCCGCGCCTCGCCGGCGCCCGCCGGCGCCTCCGCCCGCGCACCCGCACCGCCCGCTAGCCCGGACCATTCATGAACGGATCACCCGAGAGGCGGACGGGTCCTGTCG
>CAZWXA010000469.1:0-3148 GCA_964637755.1 uncultured bacterium
CAACGCGTGCTCCGGATACGCCTGCCACAGCCGCCGCCACGCCGCCTCCTGCTCCGCCGCGCGCCCCACCTGCCCCGCCATCTCCGCCGCGTCGTACAGACTCTCCGCCGTCGCCCCCTTGTCCCCCATCAGCGCCCGATACTCCACCTCCAGCTCACTCCGCTCCCCCAGCTGCTGCACCGCCTCCGTGATCTTCCGCCGCGCCACCCCCGCCAGCTCGTGCCCCGGATGCGCCGCCACAAACCCCCGCAAATCCTTGATCCCCTCCGCCAGCTTCCCCAGCGTCAGCCGCGCCCCCCCCAGCAGATACTGCGCGTCCGCCGCCTGCTTGTGCCCCCCGTACTTCCCCACAAACCCCGCCAGCACCGGCACCGCCTCGTCATACCGCTTCAGCTCCACCAGCGTCCGCCCCAGCACGAACATCGCCTGCGGCGCCTGCCCACTCTCCGGCCACGCCTCCATCACCTCCCGAAAACTCTTCACCGCCGCGTCCAGCCGCTTCTGCTCCAGCTCCGCCCACCCCCGCCCGTACACCGCCTCCACCGCCCACGGCGACCCCGCGTCCTGCCGCACCACCGTGTCGTACGCCCCCTCCGCCTCCCCGTACCGCTTCAGCCGAAATAGCGCCTCCGCCTCCCAGAACTTCGCCTCGGAGCGCAGCTCCGCCGGTTTCCCCGAGCCGAGCGAGCGGCGGAACGCGTCGAGGGCCGCGGCGTACTCCTCCTGGGCCATCCGGGTCTTGCCGATCAGGAGCCACGCATCGGCGGCGCGCGGGTCGTTGGGATAGCCCTTGACGAACTGCTCGAGGAGGCGGCGGGCGGTGGGGTACAGCTTGTCGTTGAACGCGGCGGCACCAACCTGCCAGAGGCGATCGGACTCCTCGATGGCGACTGCGGGGGAAACCCGGACAAGCGGGACAGCAAAAAGCGTCAGGACCACGAAGAGCAATAGCCGACGCTGCATCGGCGACATCCTAGCATGACTTCCCCTGGACGCCTCGGCCGGAGTACCCTGGAGCCCGGGCATGCGCCTCTGCATCTTCGACCTGGACCACACCCTCATCGCCTCGCCACTCGACCTGGCCGCGATGGCGCGGGACATGCGCGCGCTGATCGAGCGCGAACTGGGGCCCCTGCCCCCGCGGTCGGAGCGCTACCGCGTCGGCGAGCTGATCGCGCACTGCGAGCGCGCATCGCCCGAGCTCGAGACGCGCGCGTGGGCGGTGGCGCTCGATCACGAGGAACGGGCGCTCGCCGGGGCGACGGTCGAGCCAGGGGCGCTCGAGACCGTGACGGGTATCCGGGGGCGCGGATGGGCCACCGCGGTGTGGACGAACAACGCGCGCTCCTGCGCCGCCGAGGTCCTCGACCGTTTCGCGCTCGCACCCCACTTCGACCTCGTCGTCACACGCGACGACTTCCGGAAGCTCAAGCCCGATCCCGACGGGTTCCGGGTAATCCGCGAGCGCCTGGGGCCCCTCCTCGGGTCGCTCGTGGTCGGCGACTCCTGGGTGGACGGGCTCGCCGCGCACGCGGCCGGCCTCCCCTTCGTCGCCTACCGCGCCAGCGAGGCGGATCTCGCACGGTACGACGTGACACCCTGGGCCCGAATCGCGGCGCTGCCGGACCTGCTCCGCGTGCTCGACTAGCCGGGTCACGGCGCCTGTACCCCGGATCTTCGAGCCGTACGGGGTCACGACCCAGGGGGAGGGACGGCGCCGTGACGCTCACGGGCACGGCGACCAGCCGGACGCAGCGGCGGGCCGCCGGGGAGGCCGCCCGACGAGTCGTCGGGGGAGTGCTGTACGTGGCGAACGAGATCGCGGTGAAGGCTCCTTCATCGTGAGCGGAGTGCTGGAAGAGGGACGCATGGGAGGAACCGCACGGGGCGAGCAACCCGGGCTGGACGCCCGCGAACGGCGCGTGCTCGAGATCGTCGAGGCGCTGGTGATCGAGCTGGGCGGACGGCGGCGGGGGCCGGTGACCCTGCGGGCCTCGCTCGATCGCGACCTCGGCATCGGTAGTCTCGAGCGGGTCGAGTTGCTCTTGCGGCTTGAGCAGGAGTTCGGCGTGCGCCTGCCGGATGCGGTCATGGCCGACGCCGAGACCCCGGGCGACCTCGTCCGAGCAATCCGAGAGGCCGCGCCTGCCCGGGCCGAGGCCGTCCCCGAGGCACGGACCCCAGTCGGGCCCGGGGTGGCAGCGCCTGCAGACGCCCGGACGCTCGTCGAGGTCCTGCGGTGGCACGCGGAGACCCACCCGGATCGGGTGCATGTCTTCCTCCGGGAGGAGGACGGGCGCGAGACGCCGATCAGCTACGGGACGCTCTGGGAGCGCGCGGCGGCGATCGCGACCGGACTCCGCGAGCACGGGCTCGGCGGGGGCCAGTCGATCGCGCTGATGCTCAGGACCGAGCCCGCGTTCTTCGACGCGTTCTTCGGGGTCCTGCTCGCCGGCGGCGTCCCCGTGCCCGTCTATCCTCCCTTCCGCCTCGATCGCCTCGAGGAGTACGCAGCGCGCCAGGTCGGCATCCTGACGAACGCCGAGGCACGCCTGCTCGTCACCTTCGGCCCCGCCACTCGCGTCGCCCGCCTGCTGCGCGGGCGCGTGCCGTCGCTCCACGGTGTCACCACCCCCGAGCGGCTCTCGCGGCCAGGGTCTCCGGTGCTGGCATCCCGCCGGGCGAGCGAGGATCCGGCGCTCATCCAGTACACCTCGGGGAGCACGGGGGCGCCGAAGGGGGTGCTCCTCTCGCACGCGAACGTGCTGGCGAACATCCGCGCGATCGGCGAAGCGGTCGCCATCGGCCCGGAGGACGTCGGCGTGAGCTGGCTGCCCCTCTACCACGACATGGGGCTGATCGGGACCTGGCTCGCCTGCCTCTACTTCGGGATTCCCGTCGTGATCCTCTCGCCGCTCGCCTTCCTTTCCCGCCCGGCGCGCTGGCTCCGGGCGATCCACGCGCACCGCGCGACGCTGTCGCCCGCGCCGAACTTCGCGTTCGACCTGTGCGTGCGCAAGGTGACGGACGCGGAGATCGATGGCCTCGACCTCAGTTCCTGGCGGCTCGCCTTCAACGGCTCCGAGCCCGTGAGCCCCGAGACCATCGAGCGCTTCACCCGCCGCTTCGCGCCCTACGGGTTCAGGCC
>CAZWXA010000470.1:0-3132 GCA_964637755.1 uncultured bacterium
CATGAGGCGAGCCGGGGGACCCCACACCGGGCGGGGGTGGCGAGCCGAATGGGGCTGCCCGCCGCGACAGGACCCGTCCGCCTCTGGGTGATCCGTTCATGAATCGTCCGGGCTAGACTACGGGCGTGCCGGTCGCCGCGCTGCGTGTCAGCCGCGTCACGCCGTTTCTCGTCGACCTGGGCGGGAGCAAGAACCTGCTCTTCGTCAAGGTCGAGACCGAGGCGGGTCCGCACGGGTGGGGGGAGTGCTACACCCAGACGGACCGGGATCGCGGCATCGCCACCCACGTCGAGGAACTGGGCCGCTACCTGGTCGGACGCGACGCCTCGCACATCACGCACTTCGTCCACGTCGCGTACCACGACTTCGCGGCCAAGCGCGGCGCCATGGATTTCTGGAGCGCGGTGAGCGGCCTCGAGCAGGCGCTGTGGGACATCGCGGGCAAGCGCCACGGCGTGCCGGTGCACACCCTCCTGGGTGGGCCATGCCGCGAGCGCATCCGCGTCTACGCCAACGGCTGGTACGGCGGCAGCACGGCGCCGGCCGACTACGCGGCGCGAGCGCGCGAGACGGCCGCCCGCGGCTTCACCGCCCTCAAGTTCGATCCCTTCCCCGGCCCCTGGCGGACGCATCTCTCGCGCGACGCCGAGGAGCAGGCCGTCGCCACGGTGGCCGCCGTGCGCGAGGCGGTGGGACCCGACGTCGATCTCCTGATCGAGGTCCACCGGCGCCTGGCGCCGATGCACGCGGTCCGCGTCGCCCGCGCGATCGAGCGCTTCCGGCCGTTCTGGTACGAGGAGCCCGTCTCGTCGACCAACCTGGACGCCCTGGCCGAGTGTCGCCGGCAGATCGGCATCCCCATCGTGACCGGGGAGGAGCTGTACACGCGCGCGGAGTTTCGCCGCGCCTTCGAGCTGCGGGCGGCGGACATCATCAACCCCGACGTGTGTAACTGCGGGGGCATCCTGGAGCTCCGCGCCATCGCCCAGATGGCCGAGCCCTCGTTCGTGACGGTCTCGCCCCACAACTACAACAGCACCACGGTGGGCCTCGCCGCCACCCTCCAGGTCTCGGCCGCCATCCCGAACTTCCTCATCACCGAGTACTTCGTGAATTTCGAGGCCCGCGGGCGCGAGATCGCGACCGCCCCCTTCGAGGTCCGCGACAGCTACATCGCCGTACCCCAGGCCCCCGGGCTCGGCATCGAGCTGGACGAGGCGGCGCTCGCCCGCTTCCCGGGCCGCCAGTTCCCCCCGCGCTCCCTGCCCGCGCCGGCCAACGAAGGCCCGTAGCCACAGCCTCGTGGAAGACGACGCGGCCCGCACCTCCCCGACCGTCTACGAGTACTTCACGGTGCACCCGTACGCGCGGGTGATCGGGGTCTTCACCGGCTGGCCCCCCGCCACGGCCTGAAGCGCCGCGCGGACGTAGTTCTGCGCCCCCGGCACGTCGCTCTTCCGCGACGTCGGCCTGTCGTCGATCGCCCCCGCGTAGACGAGCGTCCCTGCCTTGTCGATCACGTACATGTGCGGGGTGTTCGTGGCGCCGTACATCCGGCCCACGGCCCCCGTCGGGTCGAGGAGCACGGCGGTCGGGCTCGCGTTGCGCGTGGCGGTGAGCTGGTCGGCCTGGCTCGCGCTCACGTGCCCCTGCTCGCCCGGTGCCGACGAGATGATCGTGAGCCAGGTCACGCCCTGCCCCGTGGCCTCCTTCTGGAGGGCCTGCATGTTTCCGCTCTCGTAGTGCTTCCGCACGTACGGGCAGTCGTGGTTCGTCCACTCGAGGACGACGATCTTGCCGCGGTGGTCGGCGAGGCTCACGCTCTTCCCGGTGGTCGCGGCGGCGGTGAACACGGGCGCGGCCGTGCCCACCTTGGCCGCGGCCCACGCTTCGCGCGGGACGAGGAGGCCGCCCCTGGCGAGAGCGGCGAGAGCGGCGAAGCCGGTGCCGGCCAGGACGGTGCGACGACTCAGGCTGTGCGGGGACATGGGCTCCTCCTTGTACGAGGTTGGCGATCAGAGGCTCTCGACGGCGTCGATGACGGCGCTTTCGCTCAGGATCTGCGGGAGCACGGTCGGCTCACCGGTCGCCGACCCGCCGATCGCGCGGGGCGGATAGAGGAGGTAGAGCGGAACGCCGCTCCGCCCGAACGATCCGAGCACCCGGGTGATGGCGGGATCCCGGCTGGTCCAGTCCGCCTCGAGGGTCACCACGCCCTTGCGGGCGAAGACGTCCAGGACGGCGGACGACCGCAGGGCCACGCGCTCGTTGACGAGACAGGTGATGCACCAGGCGGCGGTGAAGTTCACGAAGACGGGCGTGCCCCCGGCCCGCAGCTCGGCGAGACGCTTCGGGCTGAACGGCTCCCAGGCCGCACCGTCCGCTCGGGCCGTCGGCCCCGAGCGCGCCCTGGGGCTGGCACCGGCGAGCGGGCCAAGCGCCACGGCCCCCAGCGCGAGCGCGACGACGGCGATCGTTGCCGCCCGCCGCCAGGGAACGCGGGCGTCGCGGGACGCCTCATAGAGCCACGCCGCGAAGCCGATCAGGACCAGTCCGGCCAGGGCCGCGGCGACGCCCGGCGGCCCGGTCTGCTGGCTCACGACCCACACGAGCCAGGCCACCGAGGCATAGAGCGGAAACGCCAGGGCCTGTTTCAATCGCTCCATCCAGGGGCCGGGCCTGGGCAGGAAGCGGCGCCACGCGGGGACGAGCGTCAGCAGGAGGTACGGCAAGGCCAGCCCCAGCGCGAGCGTCTCGAAGACGAGCAGCGCCGTGGTCCAGGGCTGCGTGACGGCGAAGCCGACAGCCGCGCCCATGAACGGTGCGGTGCATGGTGTCGCCGCCACGGCGGCGAGGGCCCCCGTGAAAAAGGAGCCGGAGTAGCCGGAGCTCCCCGCGAGCGCGCTCCCGGCGCCGGCGAGTCGCCCTCCGACGAGAGCCACACCGGAAAGGCTGAGCGCCACTGCGAACAGCACGTAGGCCAGCAGCGTGACGAAGACCGGCGACTGGAGCTGAAAGCCCCACCCCAGTTGCTCGCCCCCGGCGCGGAGCGCGATGAGCGCCCCGGCCACGGCCGCGAACGAGGCCAGCACCCCCGTCGTGTAGGCCAGGCCGTGCCGGCGGAGGATGGAG
>CAZWXA010000471.1:0-3128 GCA_964637755.1 uncultured bacterium
AGACCTACGCCACCATCGGCGAGATCTTCGGCGTGCTGCGCGAGGTCTTCGGGGAGTACCGGGCGCCCCAGGTGTACTGATTCTCACCACCGTCGCGCTCTGTCCTGAGCATCAGACGATGTCGAAGGATTTGACAGTTCCAGGGGCTTGGAATCAGGCCACCCCACAAGTATCTGAAACACCAGCTTGGCAAATCGGGCATGGGACGTGCGCGAGATGACCGTTCGATACCGAGTGCGTCACGCGGCCCCGCGGGCGCAAATGAGGAGGACCGGGATGACACGCGCACTACGAGCACTCGCGGTGACGGGACTGACGCTCATCGCAACGTTCGGGACCGGGACCGTCACCGTGGCCTCGGCGGACTCCGCACCGGTTCCCGAACCGAGCTCTCTGATCCTGCTGGCCACCGGCGGTGCGGGTCTCGCGTGGTGGCTGCGGACCCGGCGCAAGTAGTCGCGCAGATCTGCACGTCGCCAGGAAGATCCCGAGGGTCGTTCGTGCCGCTGGACGCGTTGTCGCGGCGCTCGCCCTCGTACAGGTGCTGGCGAGTGCGGTGGCGGCGTCCGATCGACAGCAGATCGGCAGGGCCGTCGATCACCTCCTCGCCTCCCAGCTGCCGTCCGGACTCCTCTCGTACGACTTCGACCTGCTGACCGGAGCGCCGACGGGCCGGGATCACATCGCCCGGCAGTCAGGCGTGATCTCGTTCCTTGCGGAGTACTACCTCGACTCCCACGACGAGCGGGTCCGCCCGGCCATCGAGAAGGCGCTGGACGCGTTCGGCCGCCTCTCCCTTCCCGTCGGGAAGCGCTGGATCCAGTCGGCGCTCGAGCAGACCGGTCTGCTTTCCGTGCCGGTGGGCCGCTGGAAGCTCCAGCGAGCTCTCGGCCGTCTCGGACTCCTGTTCGTGACCGATGGCCACGGGAAGCTCCTGGGCGCCGGGCCGGACTACGCGAGCGCGCCCACCGGCGCCACCGCGCTGGCGCTCCTCGCGGAACTGCAATACGCGGAGGCCACCGGGGACCAGCGCTTCCGGGCCCTGCGCGAGGCGTGGGTCAAAGGGCTCTTGACCCTGCACATCCCTCGCGGAGGTTTCCGCATGGGGCCGACGTCCATCGACACCTCCCCGTTCTACGACGGAGAGGCCTGGCTGGCGCTCGCGTACTACAGCCGGCTCCATCCGCGCGACGAGCGTGTCCGCTCGCTGCTGGCCGGGCTCGATGTCTACCTCGTGCACCGGTATCGCGACGAGACGAGGACCGGCTTCTACCAGTGGGGAGCCATGGCTGCGGTGGAGCGTCTCCGCGCCACGTCCGACGACAGGTTCGTGCGCTTCCTCGCCGCGCAGGCCCAGAAGGCGACCCAGGCGACGGCGAGCGAGAAGGCGCCCGGCTCCGAAGGATGCGCGGATGTCGAGGGGCTCGTGAGCGCGGCCGCCGTGCTCCGTGAGCGAAGGACCGATGACCTCCTCGTCGGGCGGATCGAGGAACGGATCGATCGCGTGATGACCGGCGCTCGCCGCCTCCAGATCCCACCACAGGCCCGCCGTCTGGCATTCGCGGACGGCGCCTACCTGGTCTCGCCGAAGCTCGCGCACCTGGGAGGGGCCTTCCTGGAGTCAGCGGCGAAGCCCTACACCCGCATCGATTTCACGGGTCACTGCCTGTCGGCGATGACCAAGCTCCAACGATACGGCCTGGCGAGCAGACGGTCAGGGGGCACCACGAGATAGCCCGGCAGTTCGCGCGCTGCTCCGGTTCGCCTGGATAGCGGAACCGCCATGCGTATTCGGTCAACGGGACGGCGCGGTCTACAAGAGACCGGAGGCTTTCGTCCACTCGGAGGCACTGCTCCCCGAGCTCCTCGAGACTATGCGTTCTCCGAAAAGGGCGGTCGTGCCAGGCACTTGATGGCCTGAACAAGGAAGAAGCCCCGTCTGACGAACTCGTCCAGCCATGCACGCGCGCCGGCCGTGGACAGCCGAGCATCCGAGTCGTCCAGAATCCGGCGGAGCGAGTCCCGCAAGGCGTCGTCCGACGCCGCACGCCAGAACCCTCCCGCGGGAGGTGGCGCCTCCGAGATGAAGAGAAGCGATTCTCCTGGGGGATCAGGGGGCCTTGCTGGTGAGGCTTCGGTCGTGGTGAAGAGGCCAGTGCCGAGCAGCAGACACTCCGCGCACCGATTCAGCTCGTCCTGCAATCGCGCCCAGGTCATCTCGTGATTCACTGGTCGTTCCGCGGTTCACGGCGCCGTCACTGGAGCGCATGGAGCGGCGGCGAGCCCCTTGCCGCGGCTCGACACGAAACCGGCAAGGGCCTGACTCGCGCTGGGCGGCCCGCGGCAGCGCATGCAGGTATGTCCAGACCATACCATGGTAGGATTCGGACCATGGCCGTCGAGAAGGTCTCGTTGAGCCTCGATGCCGATCTGGTCGCCAAGGCGCGTCAGGTGGCGGGGCGTCGCGGCCTGTCGGCTCTCGTCAACGACGCGCTCCGCATCAAGCTGCAGCACGAGCGACTCCGCGCCCTGCTCGTCGACATGGACGCCGAGTTCGGGCCCGTGCCGGCTCGGGAGCTCGCCCGCGCTCGCACGCAATGGCTCGACCGAGGCACCGGAAGGCCCAGGTCCCGGCGCAGCGCCTGATCCTCGACTCCGGGGCCGTCATCGCCTGGGCGCGCGGCGAGGTGCGCGCCCGAGCCCTCCTGACCGGAGCCCTCGAGCTCGGGCTCGACGTGCGGATACCCGTCAGCGTGCTCGCGGAGACGCTGCGAGGCGGCCCGCGCGACGCCCCCATTCATCGCGTTCGCAACGCCGTCGATGTTGTCCCGACGGACGAGCACACCGCCCGGCTGGCAGGCGCGATGCTCGGCCGGACCGGGGGCGCCAACACGGTGGACGCACTCGTCGCCGCGGAGGCAGTGATCACGGCCGCGGATGTCCTCACCAGCGACGCCGAGGACCTGCGGGCCCTCTTGGCAGCCTATCCGGCTGTGTCCGTGATCCCTTTGTGACTCGCGCAACGCAGCGCGAACTTCGTCGTGATCCTCCCGCCTGCCGCCTATCCTGAGCGTCAGACGATGTCGAAGGATTTGACAGTTCCAGGGGCTTGGAATCAGGCCACCCCA
>CAZWXA010000472.1:0-3127 GCA_964637755.1 uncultured bacterium
CCCACACCGGGCGGGGGTGGCGAGCCGAATGGGGCTGCCCGCCGCGACAGGACCCTGCCGCCTCTCGGGTGATCCGTTCATGAATGGTCCGGGCTAGAGGTTGTCGCCACGATGCGCTGAGCGGGCGTGACGGAATCACCGGGCGCCGAGCGGTGAGTCGAGCAAGTCGTGGAGGGCTCCCTCACCAGGGCATGGTCCGGCCGGTGTGCCTGCGGCCGATCTCGGCGGCCTCGCGCGCCTGCTGGCCAGCGCCGATCCGGAGCCCTTCGGCGATCCGGCGCGTGACGTCGTCCGGCGTGACCTGCTCCAGGAAGGCGAGGCGCGCGGCCTTGCAAGCGGCCAGGACGCGTGAGCGCGCGGCCCGCATGTCATCGGGGTAGGGCTCGTCGTGCTGGTCGGGGTGCCCCATCGACATGCCCATGTCGCCCGGGCCCCACTCGGCGAAGGCGACGCCGGGGACCTGCGTGCTGGTCTCGACGTTCGCCAGGGCCCGGACGTTCTCGATCTTGAGGCCGAGCAGCAGCTCGCCGTGCGGATTGAGCGGCCAGGGGTCCGCCCTCCGGAAGTAGTCGGCAACGCCCACGCCCCAGACCTCGGCGGCTCGCTCCTGGCCCCCGTGGCCCCGGCGCCCGGCGCCGAGGTCGTTGCCGACCCCCGTCGTGTTGAAGGGATAGCGCGCGGTCTCGACGAACGCGCGGACGGCGGCCGGCGTCTCGGCGTGGCAGAGGAGCAGGCCATGGACACCGGTGGCCAGGACCTGCCTGATCATCCAGGAGTTCGCCCGCACCACAAGCTCGCTCCCCCCGTCGGCCGGCAGCGTCACGATCACCGCCGGGGTGCGGTGGCCGCTCTTCGTCGGACCGCCGGCCGCCAGACCCCGCATGAACTCGGCGAGCCCCCTCACGTCGAAGGGGCTGTGCTCCATGTCGTAGTTGACGTAGTCGGCCCAGGTCTGGGCCGCGGTCTTCCCGGCGGCGTAGTCGCCGGCGGCGAGGGAGTCGCAGAACTCGTAGTAGATCGGCTGCCCGGCTTCGAGCAACTCGATGGCTTTGTTCACCCGCGGCACGCGTTCTCCCGTCTGGCGCCCTTGCCGGGTCGCCGTTCGGCCCCTGGCCCGATCAGCCTCGAGCCGGCCGCCCGGGCGAACGAAGAGGCGGCGTGGCGATCGCCTCGGATCGAGGCGAGGCCGCGCCCAGCTCGCGGGCATGCCCCTCCCACGACCTGGCCGGCTGCCGGGGCGCGACGACGTGGCGGACCTCGGGGTTGATGAGCGACATCGGCCACGTGCCGGTCGCGATCCGGATGGCTTCCTCGCCGAGCTGCGTCTGCGCCCGCTCCCAGGCGGTCTCGGAGTAGCTGGCGTAGTGATTGGTGACGGAGACGGTGTCCATCGTGAGGAGCGGGTTGTCAGGATCTACCGGCTCCTTCTCGAACACGTCGAGCCCCGCGCCGGCGATCTTCCCGTCCTGGAGCGCCTCGATCAGCGCCGCCTCGTCCACCACCCCGCCGCGCGAGCAGTTGATGAGGTAGGTGGTCGGCTTCATGAGGCCGAATTGCTTCCGGCTGATGAGGTGGCGGGTCTCCTCGTTCAGGTAGACGTGCGGGCTCACGTAGTCGGCGCGGCGGCACACCTCGTCCACCGAGTCCACCAGCTCGACACCGTACTCCTTGGCGTCCCAGGAGGCCAGGTACGGGTCGTAGGCGATGACGTGCATGCGGAAGGCGAGGGCCTTGCGGGCCACCGCGCGGCCGATGTCGCCGAGGCCGATGATGCCGAACGTTTGGCCCGCGATGTGTCCCATCGGCGCCAGGTGCGTCCGGGTCCAGACGCCGCGCTTGACCAGCTTGTCGTGCAGCACGAACTTCCTCGCGCAGACCAGGAAGTGCAGCATCGTGTGGTTCGAGACCTCCTCGGTGCCGAACGAGGCGGTGTTGGCCAGAATGACGCCGTGCCTGGTCGCGGCCTCCAGGTCGAGGTGGTCGTACCCGTGGCCGAAGGAGACCAGGCCCTTGCAGCGGCCGTTGTTGCCCATGTGCGCGAACGCCGCGCGGTCGAAGGCGTGCCCTTGCAGCATCGCCACGTCGGCGCCGCCGAGCGCCTCGATCAGCTCGCCGAGGCTCTTGCCCGTGTACCGGTCGACCGTGCCCCCGACCTGGCGGATGGCGCGGGCTTGCTGCTCGATGGTCGAGGTGTCGAAGACGTCGCCGCTCGTCGGGCCGATGAACAGGACTCGAATGGTCTGTGTCACGCGTGCGCTCCTCTCTTCAGAGAACATGAAACCGCATCCAGCAGGGAACCTCCGGCTCGGCGATCATAGTGGACCGCCTCCCGCGCGGCAAGTGCGCGCGCGGGAGGGGGCCGTGGGCCAGGATAGATGTGTCACCCCAGATGGGGCGGCCACGCCCCACTCGGGGTCAAGAACCAGGTCGGGCGTTCCCCCGGAGCATCTCCGAAGGGTCGCCACGCGGCAGGCTGGGGCTTGGGGCGGCGCATCCCGGACCCGCCGTCGGTCTTGGTACCGGGCTTGCGTCTGACGAAGGACCCGGCGGCCGCTCCGGCGCCAGCGCTCACGAACACCTCGAAGACACGAGGCGGAGGGAGACACCATGGGGCACAAGGCGAGGGGGACGGAATCGATGACCCTGTTCACGGTCGGCGAGGAGATCAACCATCGAGTCGACGATCCGGCCTGCCCGGAGTGCTGGGAGGAATACCCGGAGTCGTGCAGGTGCGGCGGGCTGATCCACGCCGCGGGTGGTGAGGAGGAGGACGAGGACGGAAACGTCCTGCTGACCACGAGGTGCGATCACTGCGGCCGGTCGGAGGAGCAGCTCGAGGAGGTCTGAGCCGTGCGGCCCTGAACGATCCCTCGACCCCTCGAGCTGCACCACACCGTCTCTCCGGGCCTTCCTCGGCCGCCGCCCCGGCCGTCCGATTCTGTCCCCGACGGCCGTCCTCGCCGGTATCATGAGCGCGTGGAGGAGGCGGCGCAGGTGGCACGGAGGCGGGTCAGGCACGCCGATCCCGAGGCCTCGCCAGCCCGGGCGCCGGGGTGGCTCACGGCGGCGCAGCGGGCTAGCCCGGACCATTCATGAACGGATCACCCGAGAGGCGGACGGGTCCTGT
>CAZWXA010000473.1:0-3125 GCA_964637755.1 uncultured bacterium
GCGAGCGCGGCCGCCGCGTGGCCGTCGTGCGCCATCCCATGCCCTACGGCGATCTCCTGGCGGAGCGGGTCCAGCGCTTCGCCACCTTCGCCGACCTCGACCGGGCGCGCGTCACGCTCGAGGAGCGGGAGGAGTACGAGCCCCATCTGGAGGCGGGCAGCGTGGTCTTCGCGGGTGTCGACTACGGGGCGATCCTCGCCCGTGCCGAGGCGGAAGCCGACGTGATCGTCTGGGACGGCGGGAACAACGACCTGCCGTTCTTCGCCCCGAGCCTCCACCTGTGTCTCGTCGATCCGCACCGGCCCGGTCACGAGTCGCGCTACCACCCGGGCGAGGCCAATCTTCGGATGGCTGACGTGGCGGTCATCGTCAAGGAGGACACGGCGTCGCCGTCGGCCGTTGAAGCGGTGAGGCAGGCCATCCGGACCCTGAACCCGGGAGCGCCAATCGTCGACACCCGCCTGCCGATCAGCGTCGACCGGCCCGAGCTGATTCGCGGCCGGCAGGTGCTGGCCGTCGAGGACGGGCCGACCGTGACCCACGGCGGCATGCCCGCGGGCGCCGCGGAGCTGGCCGCGCGTGCGCTCGGCGCGACGCTCGTCGACCCCCGGCCGTACGCGCACGGGGTTCTGCGCGACGTGTTCGCACAGTACCTGACCCTCGGCCGCGTGCTGCCCGCGATGGGCTACAGCGCCGCCCAGATGGCGGATCTCCAGGCGACGATCGACGCCGTGCCGTGCGACGCCGTCCTGCTCGGCACGCCGATCGACCTGCGCCGGAGCCTCACGCTCGCCCGCCCGATCGCGCGCACGACCTACGAGATCGAGGAGGTCGGCCGGCCCCGCCTCGACGAGCTGCTCGGGGATCTGTGACCTCTCGAGAGGACCTTCACTCGGTCCTCTTTCTCTCGACGTCCTCGAGATGTACGAGTGGCCGCCAACCTGAGCACGGGGCCGGCGAGGGCCGGAGACGGCCGCGAGCTACCGCGGGGCCGGTCTCGGCTTGTAGATCATCTGCACCGTCCCCGAGGTGGCGATCTTCGCGATGAAGGGCGGCTCATGCCGAGCCGAGAATCGGGCCAGGGAAGCGAGGGCCTTCACGAGGATCGCCGCCATTTCGAACCCGGTCAGGTCGCCGCGCGTCAGCACGAACGCCCTGACGCGACCTGCGACAAGGGCCGCTTGCTCAGTCTGCCGGTAGCGGATCCTCGTGTCCTTGGTGATGACGGCCCAGCCCCGCCGGCCGACCTCGGCCAGCCACTCCTCATCGCGAGCGTCCGGCGAGAAGTGGGCGTCGTGGGTGTGGACCTCGGCTCCTTGCCCCCTGAGAGCCGTTGCGATGGTGAGCCTGCCGAGCGAGCGGTCGATGAAGAGAGGCGGGGGAGTCGGCTCAGGCCGCTTCGAGCGAGAGCTCGCAACGGAGCGCTTCCTGGATGTCAAGGGCACTCCGCGCGTAGTCCTTGGCGAGCTCCTCCACGATCGGCGCGGAAATGGGCGCCGAGAGCATCGCGCGGTGGCGATGCCGGTCCCGACTAGCACCGGGCGTCCGAAGGAGACGAAGGGGTCCATGACCACGGCGCGAGGTTCGTCCAGCTCTCGCTTCCGGGTGAACGGATAGAGCCGGATCGGTAAGCCGCGAACATCTCTGTCGATGCGACGGAGGTATGCCGCGACGATATCGCGCATGGCGAGCTGGCCCGCCTGGCTGAGATTGATCAGCAGGCCGGCCTTCTGGGTGAAGAGATCGAGGCCGTCAGTCTCGAACTGGTGCTCCGCCAGCGGGTGACGGGAATCGTAGTGCCGCTCGAGGAAGACGGTGGCCGCACGGACCTTGTGGAGCGGAATGTTCTCCTGGCGGCGGATGGCTTCGAGGACGTGCGCCTCGACCATGTTCATGAACGACAGGACCGGCCAGCCTTCTTCGGGGAGACGGATCACAGGCCTGAAGAAGCGCTTACCCGTCGCAGTTGGATAGGAGCGACCTACCACCCAGGACCTCAGTGTCGCCTGCGGCATCCGGAGATACCTGGCCGCCTCGGTGAGGTTGTAGGCAGGGAGTGCCCGGGGGTCCTGCGCGGCTTCGGGGAGCGACCTTCTCTTGACCTTGACCACCTTGCCCAGACTCTAGCACTCTCACGCTAGCCGGATCGCCTTTCCTGCCTGGCGCGGGACGGGCGGGTCTCGCCCTGGCGTCGCTGCGGCGAGAACGGCGAGATAAGGGGGTGATGTTCCTGGCGATCTGACACGCGGGGCGAGGCGCTGGGCCTCTCCGACGACGATGTGGCGTTTTACGATGCGCTGGAGACCAACGACAGCGCCGTGAAGGTGCTCGGCGAATCGACCCTTCGCGCGATCGCGCGCGAGGTCGCCGCTGCCGTGCGTAGCAACGTCACCATCGACTGGACCGTCCGAGAGAACGTGCGCGCCCAGCTCCGCGTGATTGTGAAGCGCATTCTGCGCGAGCACGGATACCCGCCAGACAAGCAAGAGAAGGCGACGCACACGGTGCTGGAGCAGGCGGAGGTGTTGTCGCAGGAGTGGGCGACAGGATGAGCGCACCTGCGCGCTCATCGGCGTGAACATTGGGCGCCTCGACGAAACACGACGAGGTTGCGCAGGATCGCCGCCGCGCCGAGCACCGCGGGCACGATGATCAGCGCGCCGAGCCCGGCGATGACCGGCCACCACGCGGAATCCGCGGTGGGCGACATGACACGGTACGTCCGGACGCCCCAGGCGACCGCCAGGATGAGCGCGACGCTCACCGACGCCAGGTTGAACCGGAGCAGCGCCTGTCGATGGGCGTGAACCGGAGAGAACCGAAGAAACACCCACGTCACGACGCCTGCCATGGGCAGCAGGACGAGCAGGGCCCCGATCACCGTTGCCCTCTCCCGCCGATCAGCGACCCGGGCGCGCGGCAGGCGAGCGCCGCTTGCCCGCGCCGCTCCGTTCGCAAGAACGTGTCACCCCCGCGCCTCGTTTCCGTTTCCGGGAAGCGTCCACCTCGACCCGGCCGCCTCGCTACGCCCGCCGCCAGTCGCGGACCTGAGCGGCGTGCTCCCGGTAGTGCTGCGCGCCGGCGCCCTCGAAGAGCTCGCGGGCGGCCGCCCCCGAGGCGAAGTG
>CAZWXA010000474.1:0-1358 GCA_964637755.1 uncultured bacterium
GGTTCTCCGCGCCGTGTCCGTCGGACTACTGGGACGGGGGGGCGAGCCTGACCTCGCTCGTCGATCCGTCGACGATCAGGACGGCGCCCGAGGCGCCCGCGACGTTCACGGTGTTGGTCGGCCCGAGCCCGGCGAAGGGTACGAAGCCCGGGCTCACGATCACATTGGCCGCCTGGGCGCCGTTCCGCAGCAGCACCCTCGTGCCGAGCAGATTCGGGATGAAGTCGGTGCTGAGGTCGAACCCCGTCAGCGTCGCATCGACCAGAGAGGTCCTGGTGGTGATCGCTCCGTCAGGCCCGACCGAGACGACGCTCGAGGCGATGACTCCCGACGGGTCCGTCAGGATCAGCGCGGGCGAGCGCGGGGCGACGCCGGTCAGGGCGCCGAAGGTCACCTTGAGCACGGCGCCCTCGATGGCCACCGTGCTGTTCTCCAGCACGACCGCCGAGCCGCCGATCGTTGTGTCGACGCGGCCGCCCTGGCTCTCACCGGCGATCTCGAAGAGGTCGACCTCGCCGGAGAGCACGTGCGAGCGTCTTAGACCGACCCCGGACGGAAGGGCAATCTCCCAGGCCGCCATCGGTGACGCGAAAGGGCGCGCTCTCCCGGTGCTGCGGCTCGTGGGCGGAGCCGAGGTCCGACAAGCGCTGGGCGGTCGGCGTCGTTCTCTCGCCCGTCTTCACGGGCGCAAGCGCCTCGTCGAGTGTGGGGAATCTCCTTGCGGCGGAGGTGGCGGAGGTGGCGGAGGTGGCGGGTTGTGTTCCCTTAGCGACAGCCGCCCGGTATCGATCAACCGCCCCAGGTTCGCGTTGCCCGGGAGAATCGGCGGCAGGATGATTCGTTCGTCGGCATCGAAGAGTGGTCCCTCCGGGCGGCGCTCCCTGCCGAACCTCTCGAGCTGTTCCGGGTCGCGGAACAACGCGCCGATCAGGCCGAGGGCGATCTGCCTGTGAAGGAAGGCGAGGTCGTCCTCGTTGCCCGCGAAGTCGTGGTGCAGGGGACCCTGGAGATCGAGCACCAGATCGTCGACGTCAGCCGGCGTGAACGGTTTCGTGGTTCCGGGAGCTCCGCCGGCGACGGTGAACTGCTGGAAGGCCAGGAGCACGAACGGTCCACCGATGATCGCGCCGGCGGCGGGGTCGATCAGGGTCACCACGACGCCGCGGCCCGTCGAGTCGCGCAGCACCGAGATGATCGTCACGGGGACGGCGGGGCCCGGCTCGGCCGCCGCCGTGGCCCGCTGGACCTCCACGACGAGTACGGTGCCGCGCACGGCCACGATGGCGTTGGGCGTGCGGATGTCGAGGACCTCGTCCGGCTGCATCTTCTCCCGCGCGACCGAGAGGCCGATCTTGCCG
>CAZWXA010000474.1:1458-3116 GCA_964637755.1 uncultured bacterium
ACGGAATCTCCGCATGGCGCTCCTCGTTCTCGGATGCTCCTGGAAAGGTCGCGGCGTGCCGGGCCGGCGCCCCGGTCGGTCGCCCACGGCTCCCGGCGGGTTCCCGGACACGCCGTCAGATCATATCAGGAGAGAGACGCCGCCGTGAACGACGTCGCTCGGTGATCGAGGACGCGGCTCCCGCCCGTCCGCGTGGTCAGGGTCACCGCGTACGGTCCCGGGCCCCGCTGAGCGAGGACGGGGTCGAGCAAGCTCGCGGCGCGGGCCGGCGCCAGGATCTCGACGTCGTGGGCCCCGACGCTGAACCGGCAGCCAGCCGCCCCGAGGTCGTCCCGCCGCTCCTCGACACCGGCCTGACCCAGGAGGCCCTGATAGAGGTGCCGCAGGTCGCCCGCATCGGGCACGGCGATCGTGATCCGGTCGAGGCCCGTCACCTGGTTCGCGTGGGTCGTCGCCCCCGGGACCCGCTCGCGGCGCGGCGTGTCGTCCATGATCAGGAACGGCACCAGGCCACGCCGCTCCTCGGGCGGGATGGCGAGCGTCCACCGGAGCGTGTACCCGTCGGGGCGAGTCCGGCTCTGGGCCCTGACCTCGCCGATCCCGATGCCCGAGCCCCGCATGGTCTCGACGCCCGCGGCGAAGTCCCCCGTGGCCGCGCAGAAGTCCACGAGTCCGCCGCCTCGCTGGAGAGGGCCCCACCACCGGTGGTTCTGGGGAGTGGGGGGGTCGAGAAAGGCGATCAGCTCCATGTAGGCGCCGTCCTGGAGAGCGATCAGCGCGTTGTGAGTCCCGACGAGGTGCCGCCCCCCCGGCACGACCGTGAACCCGAGGTCGCGGAAGCGGGCGGTGGCCGATGCCAGATCCGGGACGACGACGACGATGTGGTCGATGGCGGTGAGCATGGAGCGTCCTCCCCGCCTGGCGGCGGGAGCCATTCCTCAACCGGGCTCGGCGATGCCCTTGTACAGGAAGGTGAACGGCCGGGGGCCGCGCATGTATCCCGTCTCGAGTCGCGTGATCCTGAACCCGGCGTCGGGGATGAGGGCGCCGACCTGTCGGTTCAGGTTGCAGCCGCCGGCGAGCCGCTTCTGCAGGGGGTTCAGCCGGTCCTGCCAGACCCGAACACCGGCGTCCGGCGCCCGTCCGTGCTCGATGAAGATGAGCCGGCCGTGGGGTTTCAGGACCCGCTTCATTTCCGTGAGGGCCTTCTGCGGGTCGGGGATCGTGCAGAGTGTCCAGGTGGTCACGACCGTGTCGAACGTCTGGTCTCCCGCCGGGATGGTCTCGCCGGAGAAGGGGAGGTACTCGAGCGGGAAGGGCGCGCGCGCCGCCCGGACGCGTGCCAGTCGCCACATCTCGGGCGACGGATCGAGCGCGTGGAGCTTCTCGACCGAGCGCGTGTAGAGCGGGATGTTGAGGCCCGAGCCGACGCCCACCTCGAGGACCATCCCGGAAGCCAGGGGGACCAGCTTCGCCCGCTCCGCCATGACCTCCTTGCTCTGCATGGCGAGGTTGATGAGACGCGGGAGAAGGTACGTCGCGTAGAGTCCCACGGCTACGGCTGTCGCTCGTCGGGCCCGGGAGACCTAGCCCGGACCATTCAGAACGGATCACCCGAGAGGCGGACGGGTCCTGTCGCGGCGGGCAGCCCCATTCGG
>CAZWXA010000475.1:0-3112 GCA_964637755.1 uncultured bacterium
CGACCTCGACCACGCCGGCGCGGACGCCGCGCGCTCCGCGTGGCTCGGGAACACCTGATGGGAGGACCGCGATGACCCCAGCCCAGCCCTTCACGCGCCGCCAGTTTCTCCGGATCGCCTCTGTCTCCGGCGCGGCCGCCGGCCTGACCGGTGCCCGGCCTGGTCGGGTCCGCGCCCAGGCGAAGACCGGGCGGCCCATCAAGCTCGGCTACGTGAGCCCGCAGACGGGACCACTCGCCGGCTTCGGTGAGGCCGACACCTTCGTCGTCAGCGGCGTGCGCAAGGCGCTGGGCAGCGGCCTCCAGATCGGTGAGGTCCTCCATCCCGTCGAGATCCTCGTCCGCGACAGCCAGTCCGACCCCAACCGCGCGGCCGAGGTCGCGTCGCGGCTGATCCTCTCGGACAAGGTCGATCTCATGCTGGTGGCTTCGACCCCCGAGACCACGAATCCCGTGTCGGACCAGTGCGAGGTCAACGGGGTCCCCTGCATCTCCACCATGGCGCCGTGGCAGCCGTGGTTCTTCGGCCGCAACGGAAAGCCCGAGACCGGTTTCCGGTGGACGTATCACTTCTTCTGGGGGCTCGAGGACATCATCGCCGTCTTCATCGACCTGTGGACCTCGCTCGAGACCAACAAGGTCGTCGGAGCGCTCTGGCCCAACGACGGTGACGGCAACGCCTGGAGCGATCCGCAGCGCGGCTTCCCGCCCGCACTGGCGGCCGCGGGGTACAAGGTCGTCGATCCCGGCCGCTACCACAACCTGACCGACGACTTCTCCGCGCAGATCTCGGCGTTCAAGGCCGCCAAGGTGGAGATCGTCACCGGCGTGCCGCTGCCTCCCGACTTCACCACGTTCTGGAAGCAGGCGGCGCAGCAGGGGTTCCGGCCGAAGATCGCGTCGGTCGGCAAGGCGCTCCTCTTCCCGCGGTCGGTCGAGGCGCTCGGCGACATCGGCGACGGCCTGTCGACGGAGATCTGGTGGAGCCCGCGGCATCCGTTCACCTCGTCCCTGTCGAAGGTGACGGCGGCAGGCCTGGCCGCGGACTACACCAGGGAGACGAAGAAGCAGTGGACGCAGCCGATCGGCTTCATCCACGCCCTGTTCGAGGTCGCCGCCGACGTGCTCAAGCGCACGGCCTCCGTCGACGACAGGGGCGCGATCGTGACCGCGGTGAAGGCGACGAATCTCAAGACCATCGCCGGTCCTGTCTCGTGGGCTCGTGGGCCCGTGCCCAACGTCGCCAAGACGCCGCTCGTCGGCGGGCAGTGGGGCAAGGGCAGCGGGTTCCGGTTCGATCTCACGATCACGAGCAACAGGACGGCGCCCCAGATCCCTGCCGGCGGAAAGCTGCGCCCCATCCGCCCCGCGTAAACCCCGCGGGCCGGCCCAGCGGGTCCATCGGCGGCGTCTGGACCCGCTGGGCGGCCCGGGGGCGGGCGAGAACTGATGGCGCCGCTGCTCAGGCTCGACCGGGTCTCCAGGGCGTTCGGGACGCTGCAGGTCATCGACGACCTGAGCATCCACCTGGAACCCGGCGAGGCGCTCGGCGTCATCGGCCCCAACGGCGCCGGCAAGACGACGATGCTCCACCTGATCGCCGGTCGTCTCCGCCCGGACCAGGGCTCGGTGATCTTCGACGGCCGGGACATCACGGCCATGCCGCCCCACCGGCGTTGCCACGCCGGCATCGCCCTCACTCACCAGATCCCGCACCCGTTCGGGGGCATGACGGTCTTCGAGAACCTCCTCGTCGGGGCCACCCACGGGCGTCTCCGGACGGAGCGCGACGCCTACCCACCCTGCGTCGCGCTGCTGGAGGCGACGGGCCTGGCTCACAAGGCCAACACCCTCGCCGGCTCGCTGACGCTCCTCGATCGCAAGCGGCTCGAGCTGGCGCGGGCGCTCGCCACCGGTCCGAGGCTCCTGCTGCTCGACGAGATCGCGGGCGGCCTCACGGAGGACGAGGTCCACGAGCTGGTCGCCCTCATCACCCGGATCCGGAAGGGGGGAGTCTCGATCATCTGGATCGAGCACATCGTCCACGCGCTGCGGTCCGTGGTCGATCGGCTCGTGGCCATCCACTTCGGGCGCACGCTGGTCGACGGCCCCCCGGAAGAGGTCATGGCGAGCCCGGAGGTGCAGAAGGTGTACCTGGGGATCGACCCCCGATGAGCCTCCTCGCCGTCGAGAACCTCGCGGCGTTCTATGGCGACTTCCAGGCGCTCTTCGGCGTCACGATTCGAGTCGGCGAGGGCGAGACCGTGGCCGTCATCGGGTCCAACGGCGCCGGCAAGACGACCTTCCTGAAGGCGGTCTCCGGCCTGCTGGCCGCGCCACCGGGGGCGATCCGCCTCGCCGGCCAGCCGGTCGGAGGCCGCCCCGCCCACGACATGGTCGCCCTCGGCGTCGTCATGGTGCCGGAGGGGCGCAGGATCTTTCCAAGCCTGTCGGTGGAGGAGAACCTGAAGGTCGGAGGATACCGGAAACGTCCCGGACCGTGGAGCCTCGGGCTGGTCTACGATCTCTTCCCCATCCTCCGGGATCGAGCCACCCAGCCGGGGGCGACCCTGTCGGGAGGTGAGCAGCAGATGCTGGCGATCGGCCGCGCGCTCATGGCAAATCCGCGCCTGCTGCTCGTCGACGAGATCTCGCTCGGGCTCGCGCCCATCGTGGTCAGGAGCATCTATCTGGCGATGCCGGCGATCACCGCCGGCGGCACGACCGCGCTGATCGTCGAGCAGGACCTGAGCCAGGTGCTGCAGGTCTCGGACCGCGTGTACTGCTTCTGCAAGGGCCGCGTGTCGCTCGAGGGGCGCCCCGCCGACCTCACGCGGGAACAGATCTCGACGGCCTACTTCGGAGTCTGAGGCAGGTCCGGTGTGTTATGGTAGGCCGTCACGCGAACCCAAAAGGGAGAACCGCCGATGCTCGTGGCACAGGTCGCTCCCGGCCGCGTCGGGCCGCCGGAATCCCCATCCGGCCCCCGCCCCGCGCTACAGATCGTCAACCCGGCCGGATTGCCGGCGCCCCGGTTCCTGGACCGGGTCCGGCAGGCGCTGCGGACGCGCCACTACAGCCGGAAGACCGAGAAGGCCTACGTCGGCTGGACC
>CAZWXA010000476.1:0-3108 GCA_964637755.1 uncultured bacterium
AACCCGGGCGGCCGGCATACTCGGAGCGAGCGCCCCTGAGCCCGTTTCCATCTCGCGTGTCGGGCGTCAACCCGTGGACCGGGCCGATCACCGCGACCCGCGCGCCGCTGAGGTCCGAGCGGTCGGGTTCGGTCGCTCCGGACACGCTTGCCGTCGCGGGTGTCTTCGGCGCCGGCGGCGACTCGCACGAAGCGACGCTCGAAGCCGGAGCACCGGATCCCGCGTTCCGGGAAGCCTTCCAGGCCTGCATGCGGGCCCGGGGCTTCTAGACCGGCCCCCGCCGACTCCTCGCCTCGTCGCCGCGGCCACGCTGAGGGGCTCCGCGGCGAGGCCGTGGCTCGTGCCGAGGCAGGCGTTCCCGCCCCCCGGTCATTCCCCCGGACGGTTGACCGCGTCTCCGGTCAGGAGACTCGGCCACCGTTCCTGAACGCGTGAGCTGCAGGCTCTGTGTTCGAGGGTCGCCTCATCGAGGAGACACGGAAGTTCGTGGCTCGCGGGACGCCGCGATCGCCGTCCTCTCCTGGGGGTGCTTGTGGACGCCGAGGCTGTCTGCTAGTGTGTCGCCGTTGTCAGCGTCCGGGAGCCCGCGACAGCGGATCCCAGGGAAGGCGGTGCGAACCCGCCGCGACCCCGTCACTGTAATCGGGGACGAAACCCGCGAATGCCACTGGCCGGTGTGAGGCCGGGAAGGCGCGGGGAGTAGGACGATCCGAGAGCCAGGAGACCTGCCCGGACGCTCACCTCACTACCGGTCTTCGAGGGAGGGCCCGGAGGATTCCTGTATCGCGTCCCGTCCCCGGTCGCGCACCGGGCCGCAGGAGTCGCGCGGGTGTCACACGTGCGCCGGCGAGGGGAGGCGTCCTGATCCTCCTGCTCGCGCTCCTGGCCACCCCGCGGACCCACGCCTTCACCCTCCGTGACATGCGTGGCCAGGAGGTCACGCTGCCCGGCGCGCCCCACCGGATCGTCTCGCTCGTCCCGAGCGCCACGGAGATCGTCTACGCACTCGGAGGCGAGGCCCGACTGGTCGGCGTCACGGACTTCTGCGACTGGCCGCCGGCGGCGCGAGGGAAGCCACGGGTCGGCGGCATGGTCGCCCCGAGCCTCGAGGCGATCGCGGCCCTGCAGCCCGACCTCGTCATCGCGACGGACGAGGGCAACAGCCAGGCGACGTTCGATCAGCTTGCGAGACTCCGGATCCCGGTGTACGCCGTCAACGCCCATCGTGTCGACGACGTGATGAGTGTCGTCGCCCGCCTCGGGGACCTGACGGGTCGGCCCGGCGCGGCTCCGCCGCTCGTCGAGAGCTTGCAGGCGCGCATCCGGCGGGTCGTCGAGGCCGTTCGACCGTATCCGCGCCCCTCCGTCCTCTACGTGCTCTGGCCCGATCCGATCATCGTGGCGGGTCGGGACGGGCTGGTGACCGAGCTGATCACGCTCGCCGGGGGCGCGAGCGTGACGGCGAGACTGGCGGGCGCGTATCCACGCCTGAGCCTCGAGGCGGTGGTCGCTGCGAGCCCCGCCATCATCGTTCTCGCGAGGCATGGTGGCCCCCAGACTCAAGCGCTCCGCGGGGCCTGGGACCGCCTCGGTGGCGTGCCCGCCATCCGTGCTGGACGCGTGTATCCGGTCGACGGCGCCGTGCTGCACCGCTACGGGCCCCGGGTCGTCGACGGGCTCGAGATGCTGGCGCGGCTCATCCACCCCGAGCTGCCGGCGACAGGGCCGGCGCGGTGATGCGCTCGCCGTCATCTGGCGTCGGCCGGCTCGTCGTGGTGCTCTCCGTGCTGCTCGCCGGCACGGCGCTGGCGGCGGCGGTCGCCGTCTTCGTGGGCAGCGCACCGATCACCGTCCGCGGCGTGACGGGCGCCCTCGCGGGCCGGGGGAGCGAGGTCGAGAGCCTCGTCGTCCTTGGTCTGCGACTGCCACGGATCGCGGCTGCGCTCCTGGCCGGCGGTGCCCTGGCCGTCGCCGGCGTGGGCTTCCAGGCGCTCACTCGCAACGCGCTGGCCGATCCGTCGATCCTCGGCGTGTCGGGCGGAGCGGCGTTCGGCGTCGTCCTGGCCCAGCTCTTCGGCATCGGCACGGGCGTGATGGCGGCGGTCGGCCTGACGGCGTTCGCCTTCGCCGGGGCCCTCGTCGCGGCGGCGATCGTGTATCTGATCACCGCCACCGACGGCCGCTTGCCGCTCGAGACGCTGCTGCTCGCGGGCGTGATCGTCGGGCTGTTCTTCTCCGCGGCGATCACCGTGGTGATCTCGGTCGTCGAGTTCGACCGGCTCGCCGGCGTCATCCACTGGATGCTGGGGAACCTGAGCGCGATCTCGGGGCGGGCGCTGCTCGTCTTCGCGGTCGCGCTCGCGGCGGGGTTCTGGATGGTCCTCGGGCGCGCGCGCCAGCTCAATCTGCTGGCGCTGGGCGAGGAGGGGGCCGTCCAGCTCGGCGTCGACGCCGAGCGGCTCAAGCTGCGCGTGTTCGTGGCCTCGTCGCTCCTCACCTCGGCGGTGGTCGCGTTCGCCGGCCCCATCGGATTCGTGGGCCTCATCGTTCCGCACGCGGCCCGGCTCCTGCTTGGCCCCGACAACCGGGTCCTCGTTCCCGCTGCGCTGCTGGGCGGCGGGACCTTCCTTTTGGTCGCCGACACCGTCGCCCGCCGGATCATCGCCCCCGCCGAACTCTCGGTCGGCGTCGTCACCGCCTTCTGCGGCGCCCCCTTCTTCGTCTACCTCCTCCGCTCCCGCTCCCGCCCCCCCCAATAATGCGAGCCGCAGGCGAGCGTACCCTATGGCAAGCCCCGCATCAGCGGGGCGTCGCTGGTGATGAGGGCGACGGCAAGACCTCCCACCCCCGGACAGCGGACCGCGCCGGACGCATTCGTCCCGCGTCGATCGCGCGCGGCCCGCATCAGCGGGGCGTCGCTGGTGATGAGGGCGACGGCAAGACCTTCGACCCCCGGACAGCGGACCGCGCCGGACGCATTCGTCCCGCGTCGATCGCGCGCGGCCCGCATCAGCGGGGCGTCGCTGGTGATGAGGGCGACGGCAAGACCTTCGACCCCCGGACAGCGGACCGCGCCGGACGCATTCGTCCCGCGTCGATCGCGCGCGG
>CAZWXA010000477.1:0-3106 GCA_964637755.1 uncultured bacterium
GGGCGAGGTCCTGAACGAGGCGCGCGCGTTGGCGGAGGGGCTCGGGGACCAGCGGCGGCTCGGGTGGGCGCTCGCATATCTGGCGCTCCACTACAGCATCCTCGGCGAGCACGCTCGGGGGATCGAAGCCGCGGAGCGCGCGTGCGCCGTCGCCGAGTCGGTCGGCGAGCTCGGGCTGCGCGTCGTCGCGAACTACTATTTGGGTCAGGCGCTCTGGTGGCCGGGCGACCCGCGCCGGGCGGCCGACGCCCTGCGCGAAGCTATCGCCCTCTTCAAGGGCGCGCCGCCCGGCGAGCTCTTCGGGGTGGAGGGGCCGCTGGCGGCGCTCGCCCGCTGGGTCCTGGCGGAGGTCCTGGCCGAACTGGGAGAGTTCGCGCAGGCCGTTGCCGCAGGGGAAGAGGGCCTGCGGATCGCCCAGACCGGCGGCCATTCCTACAGCGAGGCCTTTGCCCGCGTGGGCCCCGGGTACGCCCATCTGCGCCACGGGGACTTCGCGCAAGCAACCCGGGTGCTGGAGCCGGGCCTCGCGCTCTGCCGGGGGATGGAGTTTCGCCTGCCGCACGTCGCCGCATCTCTGGGCTCCGCCTATCTCTGGTCGGGGCGCGCGGCCGACGCGCTGCCGTTGCTGGAGGAGGCGGTCGAAGCGATCATAGCGATGCGGATTCTGCACCTCCGTTCGCGGTCAACCACGTTCCTGGCCGAGGCCTATCTCGTCCTCGGCCGGCTCGCCGAGGCCCGGGAGCAGGCGGAGCAGGCGGTCGCGCTGGCGCGCGCCCACCAGCAGCGGGGTTGGGAAGCCTGGGGCCTCAAGGTGCTCGGGGACATCCACGCCCACGAGCCCGCCGAGGCCGAGCAGGCCGAAGAGGCGTACCGGCAGGCGCTGGCGCTCGCGACCGAGCTGGGCATGCGCCCGCTCGTCGCCCACTGCCACCTCGGCCTCGGCGCGCTCGCTCGGAGGACGGGGCGCGGGGAGCAGGCGCAAGAGCACCTGACCACCGCGACGACGCTGTACCGCGAGATGAACATGCAGTTCTGGCTGGAGAAGGCGGAGGCGGAAGTGACGGCGTAAGGCTGATGCGCTGCCTCGGTGTGCGCGCCCGCGCCTTTCATCACCCGAGTCTTGACCCCTACGGCACCTGGGCAACTTCAGTCGCGCCAGATCTCGTCACGGGGGCCGAATATGGGGCGCCTTCGAGGGCGAGCCAAGAGCTCGTCATCAAACAAGACACATCATTCCGCGTGTTCGCCCAGGGAGTAGGGGCCCCATTCCCCAGCGACCAGCCTCTCCCTGGTGGTAGCCGCCGCGCCGCGATGGACATCCCGCTGGTTGTCGGAGGCGACGAGAAAGCCGGAGTCGAGCACGATCATGACCCGGCGGCGTCAGACCCCGTGCCGGGAGTCTCTCCGCCCGGGCGGGCCTGCGCGAGCGCCAAACCCGTCGACCTGCCGATCCAGCGGCGGCGCGGTGTCGGCGCTCGCGCGCGTCCGCCGAGGGTGTTTGACCCCGCGCGACGCGGGCGCGTACACTGATCGTCGCGCATGGCCATCGAGCGGATCGTCCTCAACTATGAAGACTACGCGGCGCTGCCCGCCGACGGGCGCCGGTATGAGATCCATGAGGGGGAGCTCTCGCTGACGCCTGCGCCCAGTCCGCGACATCAGCTGATCAGCTTGAACCTCTCGACTCTCCTGCACCATCACGTCAAGACCCGCGGGCTGGGCGTTGTTCTTCCAGCACCTATAGACGTTATTCTGAGCGACACGTCCATTGTCCAGCCGGACATCGTGTACGTGGATCAGTCCCGGGTCGGCCAGATCAGTAACCGGGGTATCGAGGGCGCTCCGACTCTGGTCATCGAGATCCTCTCTCCTTCGACCGTGGCCACCGACCGCCGCACCAAGCATAGGCTCTACGCCCGCCACGGCGTTCCCTACTACTGGATCGTCGACCCCGAGGCTCGCGCGCTCGAGGCCTGGACCCTCGCCCCGGATGGCTACTCGCTGGCGGTAGAGGGCGCGGGAACGAGCCCGATCAACCCGCCGCCGTTTCCCGATCTCGGATTGGTTCCCGCGTCCCTCTGGCCGTAGCGGCGCAACTCGTGCGGCGCGGCTCGGGCGTGGGCCGGAGCCGCGAGAGATGGCGATGGCCATCGGTTGGCTCGGTTTCCCTGCCCTCCTCCCGGCCGCCCCCGTCCACGTCGTCCGATGACGGTCGTTCTTCTCGTCCTGGCCCTCTTCGCCGCGCTTCCCGCCGCCGCCCAGCCGGAGCCGAAGGCGCGGGTGGGCTTTCTGAGTCCCGATCCTCCGACGGCGGCTGAGCCCAAGCGCTGGCTCGATGCGTTCCGGCAAGGGCTGCGAGAGCGCGGCTGGGAAGAGGGCCGGAACGTCGTCATCGAGCCCAGATGGGCGCACGGGCGGTACGACCGGCTCGGCGACCTCGCGGCCGAGCTCGTTCGTGTCAAGGTCGACGTCATCGTGACGGACAGCACGCCCGCGGCGCGGGCTGCGAAGAAGGCGACTCGGAGCCGATGCACTTGGAGCTGGTCGTGACCTCAAGACCGCCAAAGCCCTGGGTCTCACGATTCCGCAGTCGGTTTTGCTGCGCGCCGGTGAGGTGATCCGATGAAGGCGAGCGCGCGCACGCGCGCCGCCGCCCTCCTCCTGGGGCGACGTGGCCCAGCACTTCGGCCTGACCCGAGAGGAGCTCGTCGAACGGCTCTTCGGGCAATAGGAGCTCTCGGCACGGTACGTGGCTATTCCTCCTTGCGGACCGGCCGCACTTCACCCCCACTCGGCAGATCGCCGAGTTCTTTGACCTCCCCCTCAACTGCGGTACCCGGGTGAGAAGTCGCCCGCGACATCAAGCGGTTCGCAGCGGGCGAAACTTCGGTCATCCGCCGGCCCCCGCAGCTCGCGCAGAACCGCGGCTCTTACAGGAGAATGGCACCAGGTGCTCGCGGGCGCAGCCCTCACACTGAAAACGCACCACGCCGCCCTCGAAACACGCCGCACGTCAGGAACTCCCGGAACTCCCGCGCGACGCACTGCGGGAGGCCTGCGCCGTCGCCGGCCTCCGCCGCCGCGCGCAGGAAGGGTTCCAGGTGCT
>CAZWXA010000478.1:0-3083 GCA_964637755.1 uncultured bacterium
CCGGCAGCGGGCTGGCCCGGCCGACCCATGATCGTGCGCGGCGCCGCGGCCGACGGACCCGGGTCAGGAAAGGCGCTTGCCGGTCGTGGCCGGCACGAGCCGGCCGTAGCGCACGCCCTTCACCGAGAGCAGGTCGTTCGCCAGCGCCTGGATGTGCTGGGGAGTGCCGCGAAGGACGATGACCTCGAGGCAGGCGTGCTCGTCCAGATGGATGTGGAGCGCCGCCGTGATCGTCCGGAATCGATGGTGCTGGATGTCCGTCAGCTTGTCGGCGAGGGCGCGGGTCTCGTGATCGTAGACGATCGACAGCACGCCGACCGTCTCGCCGAGGTGCTGGTCCCATTCTTCCCTGACCAGCTCGGCGCGCAGCAGGTCTCGAATGAACTCGCTCCGGTTGCTGTAGCCCCGGTCCGCGCACAGACGGTCCAGCGTTCCCATCAGGCTGTCCGGAAGCGAGACAGTGAATCGCGTCGTTTCCTGCTTCGCCATCAGGCCGATGATTCTACTGCGACGCTCCCGTCATCGTGAGAGTACATTTTCCCACCCTCGTGAGGCTCGTCCCCGCGGGGTGGAGAGACTCCGGACGGGACCGCCGCTCGCGCCGCGGATCGAAACGTGCGCGTCCTGCCCGCGGTGTTCGTCTGTTGGTTCATGGCCGTCCCGATTCCGAGAGGACGCGTGGAATTGTCACGCGTATCCTGTTGTGGTCAGGCCCTGGGCAGAGGCTCTGCAGGCCCGGAGACGAGACTCGAAGGAGGAGACGACCCGCGATGTCGAGACGTGCCCTCGGCAGCTTCTCGATCACGGTGATGCTGGCGGGAATGATCTGCGGCGGGGTGCCGGGGCGGGCGGCCGCCCACGCGCTGCTCATGGGGTCGACCCCCGCGCCCGGCTCCACGGTGGCAGCCCCGCGGCGCCTGGTCCTGCGCTTCAACAGCCGGATCGAGAGGCGCCTGTCGTCGGTGCACCTCGTCGGTCCCCGCGGGAGGACGATCACCCGGCTGGACGCGGCTCCCGGGGACGCTCCCGAGATCCTCGTCTATCGGGTGCCGCCGCTGCCGCCCGGGACCTACCAGGCCCGGTGGAAGGTGTTCTCGACGGATGGTCACGTGACCGAAGGCGTTCTCGCGTTCGAGGTCGACGCGTCGGCGATCGAGCGATGAGCGGCCGCGCCGGGTCCGGTTGCCCGGCGAGGGTTCTGCGGGTTCGGCGACGCCGCGCCGGATCCGGCGTGGTACGGTAGGGCGATGGCGGGGTTTGCCGACGTCCTGCTGCGAGGGATCGGGCTCTTTGGCGCGGGCCTGACGCTCGGAGGAGTGGTCTTCTCGTGGCTCGTGCTCGACGCCGGGCCTGGCACGAAGCCGGCCGGCCCCGTCAGCCGTGCCCTCGGTCTCGCGGCGCTCGGTGCGGGCTTGACCGCGACCGCGCAGCTCTCGATCTTGCTCGTCTCGCTCGGCGCCCTCGCCACAGGCTCCGACGGCTGGCCCCTGGGCCCGTACTTCGGCACGGCGTTCGCGGGCGCATCGCTCGCGCGGCTCGGGCTCGCCACCGGGGCCGGTCTCCTCGCGGCGAGGCTGGCGCGGCGGCCCGGCGGGCGCATGTGGTGGACCTTCCTCGGCGTCGCGGCGCTCTCACTCGTCGGTTCCTCGGCGTGGCTCAGCCACGCGATGGCTCGGATCGGCGAGCGAGGGCTCCTGCTCGCTCTCGACGCCGTCCACCAGATCGCGGCGGCCGCCTGGATCGGCGGTCTCGCGCACCTCCTCGTCTACGTTGCGCGACGCCGCGAGGAGGTGGATCACCCCGATGGATGGGTCGCGCGGCGCTTCTCGAGGGTCGCGCTCTGCTCGGTCGTCCTCCTCGTGGGCTCCGGTGCGGCGCTGAGTGTCGTCTACGTGGGAGACCTCGGCGGGCTCGTGGGCACGGCGTATGGCGTGATGGTGCTGACGAAGGCGGTCCTGCTCGCCGCCATCCTGGTCCTGGCGTTCTCGAACTACCGCCTCGTCCGGCGGGTCGCGAACCCGACCGCGGACGTGCGGCTCGCCCGCTTCGTGGAAGTCGAGACGGGGCTCGCCGTCACGGTGCTCTTCGCGGCCGCGTCGCTCACCTCGCAGCCTCCCGCGGTCGACGTGCGCGCCGATCGTGCGAGCCTGGCGGAGGTCGGCGCCCGCTTCGCGCCCACCGTGCCGCGCCTCGTCAGCCCGTCGCTCGAAGACGTGCGGCCTCCGGCCGACTCCTCGGCCGTGACCCCGGGAGTCCGGCGGACCGTGGATCGGGAGTGGTCGGAGTTCAACCACCACTGGGCGGGCCTGTTCGTCCTCGCGATCGGCTTGCTCGGCGCGCTCGAGCGCCGCGGCGTCGGTGCGGCCCGTCACTGGCCGCTCCTCTTCATCGCGCTCGCGGGCCTCCTCTTCTTCCGGAACGACCCCGAGGTGTGGCCGCTCGGCCCCGTCGGCTTCTGGGAAAGCCTCCGCGTCGCCGAGGTCCTGCAGCACCGTCTCTTCGTGCTCATGATCGTGGCCTTCGGGCTCTTCGAGTGGGCGGTGCGCACGGGCCGGCTCCGGGAGCGGCCCTGGAGCTACGTCTTCCCCGTCGTCTGCGCCGTCGGGGGCGGCCTCCTCCTCACGCACTCGCACGCGGTGTTCAACCTGAAGGAAGAGTTCCTGATGGAGGTGACCCACGCGCCGCTCGGGATCCTCGGTGCCGTCGCGGGATGGGCGCGCTGGCTCGAGGTGCGCATGCCCGCGGCGGGCCCCATGCCCGGCCGGATCTGGCCCGCGTGCATGACGGCCGTTGGTGTCCTCCTCCTCGTCTATCGCGAGCCCTGACCGCAGGGCGCTGAAAAAGGCCCATCTGCGGCGTTGGCTCGGTCGCTCCTCCCTGCGGCGTATAGGAATACGCCTCAGTCGTTGCTCCTTCGCCGCCTTGCATCTGGGCCTTTTTGAGCGCCCTGCGTGGTTGTCGGCGTCTTGGTATCTCGCCTCCTCCCTGCGAGCCCGGGCCGGGACCCGAATGGCGGCGGGCGAGGGGAGGATCAGCTCGATCGCTGGGCCGGCAGGGCGCTGCGACTCGCGGGAACGGGGGGT
>CAZWXA010000479.1:0-3081 GCA_964637755.1 uncultured bacterium
CTTCACCGGCGCGCGACACGCTGTCGCGTTCTCCAGCGGCACGGCCGCCCTGCACGCGGCGTGCTGGGCGGCGGGACTCGGCGCCGGCGACGAGGCCGTGACGACGCCGCTGACGTTCGCGGCCACCGCGAACGCGGTGGCCCTGCAGGGCGCGCGGCCCGTCTTCGCCGATGTGCTCGGCGCCACGCTCGACCTCGACGCGGGCGCGGTCGAACGGGCCGCCACCCCGCGCACCCGCGCCCTCCTGCCCGTGGACTTCGCCGGACTGCCGTGCGACTACGACCGCCTCCTGCCGATCGCGCGCGAGCGCGGCTGGATCGTGATCGCCGACGCCGCCCACTCGCTCGGCGCCCGGTATCGCGGGAGGCCCGTCGGCACACTCGCCGACATGACGACGTTCTCGTTCCACCCGGCGAAGCTCATCACGACGGGCGAGGGGGGCGCCGTGGTGACGGACCGCTCCGACCTGGCCGACCGGCTCCGGCGGATGCGCCACCACGGGATCCGCTACGGAGACCCGGCGTTGCCGTGGAGGTACGAGATCGACCGTCCGGGGAGCAACTACCGGATCACCGACTTCCAGGCGGCCCTCGGTGTGAGCCAGCTCCGCAAGGCGAAGAGGTTCCTCGACGCGCGGGAGGTCCTGGCCCGCCGCTACCGCGAGCGACTGGCGGGCTCGCTGTTTCTCGACCTCCCCGAGCTTCCGCCCGACCGCCGTCACGCCTGGCATCTCTTCGTGGCGCTCCTCCGGACCGAGCGAGTCTCGGCAGACCAGGACACGATCCTCCGGGCGCTCCGCGCGGAGAACATCGGCGTCCAGCTCCACTATCCTCTCGTGTATCGCCACCCGTTCTACCGGGAGCGGTTCGGCTCCGGGCCGGGCGCCTGCCTCGTGGCGGAGTCGATCGAGCGACGGCTCGTCACGCTGCCCCTCTTTCCGTCGATGACGACCGCCGACCAGGACGACGTCCTGGAGGCGCTCGAAAAGGTCTTCGCCCACTTCGCCCGATGAATCCCGCGATCGCCTCGGAGCTCCTGTTCGCCGCCTCCCGGCGATTCCCGGGATTCCCGCTGGCCCTGCTGCGCCGGATGCCGCGGCGTCTGCTGCAGGCCCTGCGCGCGCCCGGCCTTCGGGCGACGCTCAGGCGGGCCCCGCGGTCGCCGTACTACCGCGACGCCTTCAGGCGCTCGGGCATCGACGCCCGGCGGCTGCGCCGCCCGGAGGACCTCGGCGATTTCTTCCTGCTTCAAGACGTCCTCAAGGCGTGCCCCGAGAGTCTGCTCTGCGGGACGCCAGACCTGGCGATCGAGAGCTCCGGCACGTCCGGCCACGTCAGCCGCGTCTATCTGAGCCGGCGGGAGCTCGAGTACAGCGCGCGGCAGGGCGGCCTGCTGCTCGGGCTCTACGGGCTCCGGCGGGGCGACCGGCTGCTCTGCACGCTCGACCTGGCCTGGGGCATCGGCGCCTTGCTCGTGGAGCGCGGTGTACGGCACACGCCGGTCTTCGCCATGGTGCCCGGGCGGGTGGATCCCCTTGAGGCGTATCTCCGCATCGGGACGTATGGGTTCAACGTGATCGTGAGCGACCCGTTCTGGCTCGTTCGGCTGACCGAGATCGCGCGCGAGCGCGGCCGGCCGGGGACGGTGAAGCTCCTGATGGGCGGTGGGGAGGGGATCACCGGACGCACCCGGGCCGAGCTCGAAGCGTTCTGGGACGCTCCGCTCTGCATGACCTACGCCTCGACCGAGGCGGCGACCGTGCTCGGGTTCGAGTGCCTCGAGCGGAACGGGTACCACGTCAACGAGTTCGACTTCTACGTGGAGATCGTGGAGCCGGACGCCGAGGGGTACGGCGAGATCGTGCTGACGACGGTCACCCGCCGTGTCATGCCACTCATCCGCTATCGCACGGGCGACGTGGCGCGCTGGCTGGCCGGGCCCTGTCTCTGCGGGCTGCCCTTCCGGCGCCTCTCGCTTCTCCGCGGT
This sequence comes from uncultured bacterium, assembly GCA_964637755.1. Classification (GTDB taxonomy): domain Bacteria; phylum Methylomirabilota; class Methylomirabilia; order Rokubacteriales; family CSP1-6; genus AR9. Next base: position 1,987 of record CAZWXA010000479.1, read on the forward strand.
CGGGTCGACGAGCAGGTCTCCTGCGCGTGGGGCAACGTGCACCCGGAGTTCTTCGAGCCGCTGCTTGGCGATGTCCAGGGGCTGGGCGGGGACTGGCAGGTGGCGCTCTACGAGCGGGGCGTCACCCCCGTGTTCCAGTGGAGGATAGAGGTCGACGGCGGGGCATCGGCCCGGCAGGCCGCCGTGCGCGCGGTGCTCGGCGCCCTCGAGCGGGCGCACCCCGGCGCGTGGATGGCCTACGCCCAGCGGCTCGTGGACGTGGAGTTCTGCTTCTTCGCCCCCGGCACGCTCCGGCAGAAGCGGAAATTGCTCCGTCTCGCGGACGAGCGCCCCGGCGGTCCACCGGCCTGGGTGCGGGACGCCATCGAATCGGTCCGACCGGGCTGAGGATGCTCGGTGGGGGTGGCGGTGTGACGGGATCACGGGTACGCCGGAACGGCGGCGGCCACCGGGGCGGCGGCCCGCACCCGGGCTGAGCCAGAATGGAGGGGTGACAGGTGAGCCAGCGCGTTCCGATCTCGCGTCTTCTGGCAGTTCTCCTTGCTGTCCGCAGAATCTTGGCTCGGTTTCCAGGTTCGCATGCGTATACTCCGGTAGAGCCGAGAGCGCGAACAGGTATTCCGATGAGCAAGATCCGTTGTCTCAGTCCACTCCTCCTCGCCGTCACCCTGGGGGTGCTCGTGACGGTAGGTGTCGACCGCCTCTCGACCTCCGCGCTGGCCCAGCAGTCTGATGGTGGCCCCTCTGGGTCGCTGTCGGGCGGTACCGGGCGCGGCCAGGGAGGGCTCCCGAGTTGGAGCGCACCTCCGGGAGGAGGGGTTTCCAGGGGCACGTCGCCGATCCTCCCCGAGGCGGCCCCGAACGGGCAGCCGGCGCAGAGCCTCGAGGGAGGACCAGAGAGCTTGGCTCCTGCACCGCAGAACCCCCAGCGGACCGTTCCGGCTCCGCTGCGGCGAGAGGGCGACGGTCCCGGCGTTGCCAAAGACATCGCGCCGCCGAAGGAACGGGCGGCCGGGCAGCCGGCCGATGAAGCGAAACTTGTGCCCGCCACCCCGTCCGTCATCGAGGCGGCGTTTCAGGTTCCGGGCCCTGCGG
>CAZWXA010000480.1:0-3061 GCA_964637755.1 uncultured bacterium
GGTGGCCGATCGGCACACGCCCGCCCGCGTCCCGTGGGCCGGACCGCCCGCGCCGGGCGCACGCCGGGAGATCCGCTCCGGCCGACGCCGGCGCGCCGGCGCACGAACGGTCCGCGCCCGTCAGTGAGCGACCGCCGGCTTGGCGGGCCCGGCCCCTACCGAGACCGCGGCGGCCGTGCCCGACGTCGGATACCGCACCGCGGTGACCAGATCCTGGACGTCCTTCGGCGGCGCCGCCGTCAGAAGCGAGACGATCCAGATCACGACGAACCCGATCGGGAGGCCGAAGATGGCCGACGCGATGGTCGCGGTCCCGAACCAGGAGACGCCGAAGAAGCGACTGCCGATCATGTAGTACGCGGTCACGCCGAGCCCGGCGAGCATCCCTGCGATCGCGCCCGCCTTGTTCGCCCGCCTCCACCAGATGCCCATGACGAGGGCCGGGAAGAACGACGCGCCCGCCAGGCTGAACGCCCAGGCGACCAGCTCGACGATGATCGCGAGCCTGAAGGTTGCCACCCACGCCGAGACGAGGGCGGTGACGATCAAGAAGATCTTGGTGACCGTGAGCCGCTTCGCCAGGGACGCGCTCCGGTCGATCACGTTGTAGTAGAGGTCGTGCGAGATGGCGTTGGCGATCGTCAGGAGCAGGCCGTCCGCGGTCGAGAGGGCCGCGGCCAGCCCGCCCGCCATGACGAGCCCCGTGATCACGAAGGGGAGTCCCGCGATCTCCGGGGTGGCGAGCACGACGAAGTCCGTGCTCTTGACCACGAAGTCGGCCCACTGGATGATGCCGTCGCCGTTCTTGTCGACGACGTCGAAGAGCCCCGCGGGCTTCCAGAACGTCACCCACCCGGGCAGCTCCGCGATCTTCGCGCCAACGAGCCGCGTGTAGATCGCGAAGCGAGCGAACGCCGCATAGGCCGGCGCCGTGAAGTACAGGAGAAAGATGAAGAAGAGCGACCACGCCACCGACGTGCGGGCCTGTCGCACGGACGGTGTCGTGTAGTAGCGCGTGAGGATGTGGGGCAGCCCCGCCGTGCCCACCATCAGGCAGAACGTCAGGGCGAGGAAGTTCCACATCCCGGTCCCGGCCGGCACCGTGAGGTAGTACCCGAACCGGGCGTCGTCGCTCGGCGCCGGGGCCTTCGCCTGCTGGAGGGCCAGCTTCTGCTGGGCCCGGAGCTTGTCCGCCTCGCCCTCGCCGAGCCCCCCGGCAGTGAGCCTGGCGGCGACCTCGTCGGCGTCCTTCTTCCAGAGCGCCCGCGTCTCCTTCTCGCTCGCGTCCCGGGTCACCTCGATCGCGCGGGCGTTGTTGCGCTGCAAGAGCTGGCCGTAGGTCAGCTCCGGCACCGGGATACTGAAGATCTGCCACGAAAGATACACGACCGGAACCAGATAGGAAGAGATCAGGATGATGTACTGTGCCACCTGCGTCCAGGTGACCGAGCGCATGCCGCCCAGCACCGAGCAGAAGAGCACTCCCACGAGCCCGACGAAGACGCCCACGTTGAAGGGCAGGCCGATGAACCGGGAGACGATGAGTCCGACACCCGTCACCTGGGCGATGAGGTAGGTGAACGAGCAGGCGATGGCGGCCACCACGCCGACGACGCGGGCCACGTCGCCGCCGTAGCGCTGGCCGAGGAAGTCCGGGATGGTGTAGGCCCCGAACTGGCGGAGGTAGGGGCCGAGGAAGACCGCGAGCAGGAGGTAGCCGCCGGTCCAGCCCATGACGTAGGCGAGGCCCGCGAACCCCTGGATCGAGAGGGCACCGGCCATCGAGATGAACGAGGCGGCGGACATCCAGTCGGAGCCGGTGGCCATGCCGTTGTAGAACGCGGGCACGCTCCGGCCGGCGACGTAGTACTGGTCCGGGTTCGAGGTGCGCGTCACGACCCCGATGAACACGTAGATCAGGAGCGAGAGCGCCATGAAGATCCAGCCGATCCACTTGGGCGGGAGGCCGAAGGCGACCTCGGCGATGCCGATCAGCACCGTCACGGCGAGGAAGGCGACCGTATAGAGGCCGAAGATCCTGTCGAGACTCATCGCGGCTCAGCCCTCCTCGCGGATGCCGAATTCGAGGTCCTTCTTGTTCATCAGGTGGGCGTACACCGCGATCTCGACCACGAAGATCGCGAGCGAGCCCTGGGCCGCCATGTAGTAGCCGAGCGGGAACCCGATGACGGTGAACTGGTTGAGCCAGCCCGCGAAGAGTCCCGAGACCAGGTACGTCACCACGAACCAGACCACGAGCAGCGCCGTGGTGAGCCGGACGTTGTACCTCCAGTACTCCTCCTTCTGCCTGTTGGTCAGATCGGCCATGTGAGCCCTCCGGCTATTCCTCTTCCTCGTATTTCGCCTTCAGGTTGGCGACCACGGCCGGGTCGGCCAGGGTCGTCGTGTCGCCGAGCGCGCGGCCCTCCGCGATGTCGCGGAGGAGCCGGCGCATGATCTTGCCGCTCCGCGTCTTCGGGAGGTCCGCCGAGAAGATGAGGTCGTCCGGCCGCGCCAGCGCCCCGATCTTCTTCGTCACGTGCGCCTTCAGCTCGTCCATCAGCTCGAGCGAGGCGGCGACCCCTTCCTTGACCGTCACGAAGGCCGCGATCGCCTGCCCCTTGATCTCGTGCGTCCGGCCGATCACGGCCGCCTCCGCCACCGCCGGATGGTCGACGAGCGCGGATTCGACCTCCATGGTCGACATCCGGTGGCCGGAGACGTTGATGACGTCGTCCACCCGGCCCAGGAGCCAGAAGTAGCCGTCCTCGTCGCGCTTGGCGCCGTCGCCGGTGAAGTAGATGTTGCTGTACTTGCTCCAGTACTGCTGCACGTAGCGCTGGGGGTCGCGCCAGATGCCCCGGAGCATCCCGGGCCACGGCTTCTTCAGCACGAGGTAGCCCGCCCGGGCGGGCTGGCCACGGTCGTCGAGGATGTCGGCGCTGACGCCGGGGAACGGCAGCGTGGCTGAGCCCGGCTTGAGCGTCGTCACGCCGGGGAGCGGGGTGATGAGGATGTGGCCGGTCTCGGTCTGCCACCAGGTGTCGACGACCGGGCAGCG
>CAZWXA010000481.1:0-3060 GCA_964637755.1 uncultured bacterium
AGGCGCTGGAGCTGCCCGTCGTCTCGACGTAGTCGCGGAACCGTCCCGCGTCTAGCGCTAGCCCAACTTCCACGGTATCGAGACCGGAGTACTAATATTTCAATAGGTTGCACCGCTTGTGAGTGACTATGGCGACGAGGTGGGGGCCCAAGTTACCGCCATCATCGACGAGGCGATCCGCGCGTCGATCCCGACCGGAAACTCGCTCTCCTCGAGAGCGAGGGAGGTGCCACTGCTTCGGCGTCTACAGAAGGCCCAAGCGCCTCAGGTCCTCCTCGGTCCAGCGGGCTTGATCTTCGATGATGCGCTTGAGCGTCTTTGGAGCGAACGTCTCGCCAGGGCGGTGGAACGAAACCGTGACCCGTCGACGATCGGGGTGAAGGTAGTGCTGATGGGAGCCGGACTGGCGATCCAAGGTGAACCCGTCGCGGATCAGTGCCGAGATGATCTCTCGCGCTGTGAGGTTTCGGAGCCGGGCATAGTCGATGGCCATGCATCAGATCGTGACAGCGACGCGCGGCTCTTCGGAGACGTGAACCTCTGCCGCCGGGCCCTCCGGCACGGGCTCTCCGTGCTCGCTGAGGCTTTCCAGGACCATCCGGACGACTTCCTGAAGATTCTTGAGGGCCTCTTGCTGCGTATGGCCCCAGGTAGCCCCGCCCTGCTTGAGGAGCGCGGGGCAGTAGGCCGACCAGCGATCCTCATCTGGCTCGACCACGGCCCTGAAGATGTAGGTTTTCATGCTCCCCCTCCTGACGGGGACGGTGTGATAGGTCTTGAACTCATCCCTCCTTTCTTGGGAAGTTGAATGCTCATCATAGTTTGAGTATAGGAGTCACGCCGATGGTGTCAACCGACGCCGCTCGATGAGGTGGCGGGATCCGGGTCTGCTCCGCGCTCGAGTTGCTCCGCCGCCTCCCGTGACTGTTGGGTCGTACACCTGCGAGCGAATGGCTTCCCCGTCAAGACCGAGGACATCGAAGAGCCATGAGCCCAGCCGGGCGAGTGCGTGGCGGAACGACTCGCCGGTGTCGCGGACCAGACCGTCCCCTCACCCCGCGACGGGGGCGGGCGAGCGCCGGTCGTTCAGATAGGTCTTCGCGGCCTCGGAGACCGAGGTGAAGCTGACGCGGACGGGAGCGCCAGGGGCTGCCGGGTGATCCGCCGGCAACGGCAGCACCTTGGCGTACAGATCGAACGGCCCCCCGCCCGCCGGCGGGCCCAGGGAGATCTTCACGTTCACGTGCGGCGCCAGCGGGGACTCGAGCAGGAGATCGGCGGCCGACGCGGCGAGACGGACCAGCGTTCCCGCGATGGCGGTCGCGGAGACCACCTTCCCCTCGATCGGAAAGCACGCGACGGGGAGGGGCGGCCGGACGGGCGCGAACAGCTCCTCGCCCCGCTCGGGGAGGAACAACTGGTACTCGCCCCCCATGCCGCTCACGTCGTAGAGGGTGAGGGGCTCCGCGAGCCCCTTGAAGGAGGCCGTCACGGTCCCGCGTACCACCGCCAGCGCGCGCACCCGCTCGTGAGTCTCGGCGCTCAGGAGCACCTGGCCGCCGACCGTGTGGGACTCGATCCGGTACGCCATGTTGATGGCGTTGCCCACCGCACCGTACTTGGTGCGCTGCTCCGACCCGATGTTGCCGACGATGACCTCGCCGGTGTTGATGCCCGCCCCCATCGCCAGCTCCGGGAGACCGCGCCCGCGCTGCTCGGCGTTGAACTCGATGAGGGCCAGCTGCATCTCGAGGCCGCAGGCCACGGCCCGCACGGGGTCGTCGGCGGCCGCGATCGGCGCGCCGAAGAGGGCGAGAATCCCGTCCCCCTGGATCTCGTCGATCGTGCCCCCGTGGCGCCGGATGACCGGCACCATGCGCTCCAGGTAGCGATTGAGCACCTCCAGCACGGCCTGCGGCGAGAGCACGGCCGCGAGCGCCGTGAAGCCGCGGAGGTCCGTCACCAGGGTCGTCACCACGCGCGCCTCGCCACCGAGCCTGAGCCCGTCGGGCGACCCGAGCAGCTCGTCCACGACCTCCTTCGTCACGTAACGGCCGAAGGTGTCGCGGATGAAGTCGCGCTGCCGCAGCCCCTCGAGCATGCCGCCGAAGGTCTCCGACAGCCTCCCCACCTCGTCCCGGCTCCGGGTCGGCCGGAGCGTGATGGCGAGGTTCCCGCCCGCCACCTCCCCGGCGGCGACGGTAAGCTCGCGCAGGGGACGCAGCATCCGCATCGACACGAAGGCGAAGAGGACGAGCCCCGTCACCAAGAGCCCCGCGCTCAGCGCGCCGACCTTCAGCGTCTTCGCGCGCACGGCCGCCGCCACGGGGTTCGCGAACTTGTTCAGCATGAGGATCGCGACCACCCGGCCGTTCTGCTTGAGCGGCGTGTTGATCTGCAGGAACTGGTCGTACTCCGCCGCGCCGACCCGGCCGCCGAAGAGCTGGCTGTGCATCATCTCGCCCGCGAGCCACGTGTCGTTGGTGGCCGTGTAGGTGGCGGGGAAGAGCTGATGGATGCCCGCGGGCTCGCGGACCTCGAACCCATCGTGGCCGGCCGCCAGGTACGTGTAGCGGCCGCCCGCTTCCCGGCGCATCACGATGGCGTTGTCGACGCCGAATTCGCGCTCGATCCGGCGGAGCGTCTCCAGGACCGACCGGTAGGCCGCGGTCCGCTTGTCCTCGGGGCGCTCGAGCCGCGTGACGGCGCCGACGTCGATCCACCCGGCCCCCCGCTGGGCGAAGAACTCGAGCTTCGAGGCGAGGGTCTGGATCTCGTACTCGCGGCTGTCCTGATAGTACCGGAGCGCGAGCGGCACCACCGTCACGAGGAGGATGATCAGGACCAGCAGGATGTTCTTCGCGACGACTGACCGGAGAAAGAACACGCCCTCGGACCCCGGGTGCTTCATGGCTGTCCCCGACTCGTCACCCCTGGTTGGGAGGCTCGCGGTGGTCAACGCGTCAGCGGATCCACCCACCTGATCTCGTCGAATGAGGATTCAGGATGGGCGGCGCTTCTTGATCTCCTCGATCTCGGCGAGGTCGGCGAGGTCCTTGA
>CAZWXA010000482.1:0-3056 GCA_964637755.1 uncultured bacterium
CCGCTCAACAAGAGCTTCGTGGAGAAGTACCACAAGCGCTTCAGCGAGTACCCGAACTTCCAGGCCGAGGGCGGCTACACTGCGACGTACATGCTGAAGTCCGCCATCGAGAAGGCCAACAAGGTCGGCGGCGGCTGGCCCGACGACGAGGCGATCATCACGATGCTCGAGGGCATGATGATGGCGGGCCCCGCGGGCTACGTCTACATCCGCCCGGACAACCACCAGGGCTACAAGGACGCGGTGACCGGCTTCAGCAAGAACGTGGCGGAGTACCCGTTCCCGATCCTCGACCCGAACCGCATCATCACCATCCCGATCCGCAACATCACGGCGCCTCCCGGCTGGCCCAAGGGCGAACCGACGTCGACGTACACCTGGATCGACAAGACCTGGCCGGTAGTCAGGGCCTAGCTGCTGAGCCGGGGGCGGCCACGCCGCCCTCGTCCTTTCCTGCGCATTGAACGTCCGCCGAAGCCTCGCCGTCCTGGTGCTCGTCGCCGCTCTCGTCACGTCGGCGGAGGCGGGACACGAGATCCCGTACTACCCGTCGTTCTATCCTCAAGAGATCACGCTGGGGTTCGCCGAGCCATCGGCGGCGCCGCGGCTCTTGGAGAAGAACGCGATTCACGCCTACGTCGGGCCGCTCGCCGTGCCGAAGAGCGCCGGGCACCTGGCCTGGGTCGAGTCGCTCCGGTCGTTCGTCGTCCTCGCGTTCAACCCCGCGAGCGCGGCGTTCGCCGATCCGCGCGAGCGCTGCGCCGCGGCGGCGCGGCTCAGCCCGGCGCTCGCCGCCGCGAAGGGCGAGTACGTGTTTCATCCGTATCCGGTCACGCCGTACCACGCGGACTCTCTCCACCACGCCGATCTGGTGGAAGCGGCGAAGGCACGCGCGACCGCGGGGGGTGGTGAAGGACCGGCGCTCCGGCTCCGCCTGCGCGGGCTCCGCACGCTCCCGGCCGGTCCCACGTGGCGGGCCGCCGACGGCGAGTGGGACGCGACGCTCGAGGAGGTCGAGCTCCGCGGGCTCAACGGCTGGATCGGCCCGCCCTGGCTCAAGGAGGGCTGGCTGCAGGCGCACGCCCTCTACGCGCCTGGCGTCACCGGGGCCAGCGAGCGGAGCGCGATCGAGGAGGTCTTCGCCCGCCGGATCGGGGGCGGCTACGCGAGCCCGGTGGAGCGCGTCAACCTCGAGCGCAGCCTCGTCTCGCTCCTCACGCGCGGCTGCGAGCGCGTGGCGGTCGGCTATGCGCTCCGGCGCGAGGCGGTGAACGACGACTACTCGGACGGCGTCGAGAACGTCGGCTACGACGCCCAGGCGGGTCTCGGCTCAGCCGTGTTCCTCCGGACGGTGAAGCTGAAGGACTTCCCGTGGAACGGCTGGCTGCGGATCGCGGTGTCCTCGCGGCCCTCCGCGGCGTGGAACCCGATCGCCGGCTTCGCCGACGCGACGGGCGGGCTCATATGGTCGGCGGTGGGCGACGCGGCGCTGCTCCCCGCGCCGCAGGGCGGCGGCTGGGTGCCGAACCGCGTGCGCGCCGTCGAGGTCGCCGGGCTCGTCGAGGTGCCACGCGACGCGCTCGTGCCGGAGCCGGGGACCGGCAGGCTCCGGCCGGCGGCGCCGGGTGTTCTCGCGCAGCAGCGGATCACCTACCGCGTGACGCTCTCGAAATTCCACGACGGGACCAGGATGAGCGTCGCGGACATCGTCTACCCGTTCGCCTTCGCCTACCGGTGGAGCGGACGGGACGCGCAAGTGGACCGCGCGACAGCCCTCCTCAGGGACTGGCTCGCCGCCGTGCGCGTGGTGAAGCTGGAGTCCGAGGTCAAGGACTTCGGCGAGCTCCAGATCCTTCACGAGATCCCGGTGGTCGAGGTGTACCTGCGGCACGCCGCCGAGCCCGCAGCCGCCGCGGCCATCGCGCCGCCCTGGAGCCCGGTGCCCTGGCAGCTCACCGTGCTCATGGAGGAGGCGGTGACACGAGGTCTCGCGGCCTTTTCGGAGGGCGAGGCGCGGCGACATGGCGTGGCCTGGCTCGACCTCGCGCGCGACCGGAAGCTCCAGGCCGCCCTCGCCTCACTCGCCGCGGGCCTCGAGCGCCGCGCCTACGTTCCCGACGCGCTCCGCGGGCTCGTGACCGTCGAGCAGGCGAAGGAGCGCTGGGCGGCGCTCCGGCGCTTCCACCGCCAGTACGGCCACTGGCTCGTGACGAGCGGCCCCTACCAGCTCCGCAAGTGGACGGCCGACACGACGGTTCTCGGCGTCTTCCGGGACCTCTCGTATCCGAACATCGTCGGCTCGTTCGACCGCTACGCGCTGCCCCTGCGGGCGTGGGTTACCCGGGTCGAGCGGCGAGGGGACCGGCTCGAGCTCCAGGCCGACGCGGAAAGCGTCTCGAAATTCGCGCGGTCGTATACGATCGTGCGGGAACCGCTGCGCCTCGAGCCGACCGGCGAACAGCCGCGGGACAGGCTGGCGGCGCACTGGACGGTCGTGGGCGCGGGCGACGAGGTCGTGGCGATGGGCGAGACGCAGGACGTGGAGGGCGCCCGGCTGATCGTGGACCTCAGGGGCAAGCTCCCGCCGGGCGCGTACCGCGTCCTGCTGGCGCTCGTGCTCAACGGCAATCTCATGACTCCGGAGGTGAAGGTGATCCCGTACCGCGTGGGCGAGTGATGGACGTCTTCCTCATCCATCTCATCAACTCGCTGCTCTACGCGTCGGTCCTCTTCCTGATCGCCGGCGGCCTCAGCCTCATCTACGGCGTCATGCGGATCGTGAATCTGGCGCACGGCAACCTCTACGCCTTCGGCGCCTACGTGACCGCGTGGGTGATCGGGACCGTCGCGGCCGGCGCGCCGCTGCCCGTGCTGCTGCTGCTCGTACCGGCGGGCGCGTTCGCGGCGGCGCTCGTGGGCGCGGTCCTGGAGCCGACGCTGCTCCGGCCTTTCTACAAGCGCGCGGAGGAGTACCAGCTCCTCGTCACCTTTGGCCTCCTCATGATCCTCGAGGACGTGATGCGCCTCTTCTGGGGGCCGTACCCGCTCTCGGCGAG
>CAZWXA010000483.1:0-3056 GCA_964637755.1 uncultured bacterium
CGCCCCAACGCACGTGTCCGTCGCGAAGATGTTGCCCGGTACCTGGATCTGCGGAACGTCACCGAGGAGCGCCACCGAGAGGAACACGTCGATCGCCCCCGAAGCGGTGATTCCGGTGGGGGGAGTTCCCGATGCCCACGCGGCGAAGAGCCGACCCGCCGCACAGGCGTTGCCGTTGTAATCGCCGTACTTGACGCTGTTGTTCGAGCCGCCACACGTCTCCCCGGCGGGACACTGGCACCCTGCTCCCGTGCAATCGGAAAAGTCGCAGCGAGTAGCCGTCGTGACGCTGCAGAACCCGGCCAGCTGCGGTTGCTCCGAGCACGACTCCGAGTCCCCTGGCGGAGCGACCGACTGGTTTCTCGGAGCCGTCGGCCAGTTGCCGCCGCTGTTGGGCGGTTGTCCAGCCGCACATTGCGGGTCTGACGCGTCGGTCAGCTTGCGCTCCGCACCGGCGACCAAGTTGCTCGCGGGATCGAGGCTCGCCCTGCCGGCGTAGAAGTCGGTCAGGTCGTTGTTCGCGGCGCACGGAGGTACCGGACAGGGCGTGGCGGCACGCCGATCGTACCAGGTGACGAAGGCTTCGCCCCCCGTGGTGCAGATCCAGGGCATGTACCGTACACCCGGCACCGCTGCGTTGAGCGTCACCACCCTCGCCGCGGGCCAGGTGACGCCGCCGTCGAGGGAGTCACGCACGAGCACGTTCTGATTGCCGGCGGCCGTTTGGTTGGCATAGGCCACGTACACGTGGTTCAGATTGGTGTCGTCCACCGCGACCATGATGCTCGAGAGGTTGTTGCCGTTGTTGCAGCGATCGAGCCCCGGCACCGGACAGGCGACGTCGGTCACGGCCACGATGGTCTTGGGGAACGTCGGCTGCACGGCGAGCCCGTTCTGGCACGAGCTGTACTTGTTGATGCGGATGTTCCCGCCGGAGCGATAGACCACGTAGACGAATCCATCCTGGCCAACGCCGATCCGAGGGATGAAGCCGCTGTCCACGTCCACCGGGGCGGTCCAGTTCGCTCCATTGTCCTGCGAGCAGACGATGGCAGGGTCCTGGTCGGTGGCATCGAAGTTTCTCCACGTCGAATAGACCTGATCGCCACCGGGTGCCGCAGTCACGCGATCGGCTGCGATGTGCTCTTGGTCGGGGAAACAGCTGCCCGGAACCACCACCACGTTGTTCGGATCCGGGTTGGGACACACGACCGCATTGCCGAGAATGGGGAAGGTCTGGCCGTTATCGGTCGACCAGCGGAGCCCGGTGCAGGTGTACCCGAAGGGACCCGCAGCGTCGGCCGGCTGGCAATTCGTTCGGATGCCGGCGAGATACATGTTCCCGCTTTGCCCCATGGCGATCGAGGGATCGCCGTCGCCGAAATTCAAGCTGCCCGAGAAGGGAAACGTCTGCCCACCGTCGTTGGACGTTCGCCAGTTGTTCTGCCGGGCGAGCACGATCGTCTGCCCGTTCGGTGACACGAGGATCTCGAACTCACCGTTGCCCCCGGTGAAGATTCGTGTGGCGAATCCGGGCCCGGGCCCGGCACCTGGGCCGTTCTCGACCTCCTCGCCGGCTAGGGTTTCCATCACGTCGGGGGCGGCTGCCAAGGGTGCTTCCTCTACGGCAGCGGCCGGATGAAGGGACGACGGAGGGGTGGCTCGCAGGCGATCCAACTCCTCCTGCACCTGGCCCGGATCGGAGATCGTCGTGAAGACGAGGCTCTGGCCGATGGTTTTGGCCTGGGCGATCAGCGCGTCGCTGGCGTCCGACGGCAGCGAGCCATCGAGACGCACCAGCACGCTTCCTGCCGCCACCGCCGTGGTGACCTTCAGCACCATCTCGTCGGCGAACTGCGGTCCCCGGCTCGGTTGCTCTCGTCGTTCGAGATGGCGACGCTGGAGCGCTGGCCAGCCGCCGATGGTGAGGAAGGTCGAGGGCGTGTCCACTTCGGCGGCGATCTCCTGCAGCTCGCGGAGCGCCTCGTCGTGGTCGGTTCTGCTCTGCGTGCGGATCTTGATCCGCGCCGTCGGCGGCACGGCGTCTTGCTGGTCAGCCGGGACGTCGATAAGCTCGTACGTATTGCTGAACCGCGCCGGCGCCACGGACCAGGTATCCGGATAGGTGATGGTCGCCGCGGCGCTCCCGAGCGCTAGCGTTCCCGCGGCGGCGAGTGACGTGCCCCCTGCCCACATGAACAGATTCGTCGCAACGCACAGGATCACACGACTCCAACCGAACCTCGTCTTCATGGTCGGTTCCCTTTCGGGCGACGGGCGCCCGGATACTCCGGGCGGAAGGGACGACCGGCGCGGACGCCACCTGCAAATCGCAGCGGGTCCGGACGCCAGACGTCATGATCTACTCACCTCTTCTTGAGTGGTGCTATCTAGCAGGATCGCTTTTCAGACTCGATCCCAGCCAACGTCAGGCTCACATCGCCGGGCAACGCTCTTCTTTGTGTGCCGCAAAGGATGCCGTGCTTCCGAGGCTCACGTAGTCCAGTCGCTATCGAGCTGTCAAGGCTTCGGCATGAGAACTGCGTCAGATTCGATCCGGGTCCGACGCGTTCGTCTTCCGACGTGACGAAGTGTGACGACACGTCACAGAATCAGGTGTAGCATCTGCGATGACCCGGAGTCCCGCCCCCGGGCGGTGTCCTAAGTGTAGTGTAACAGAAATAGGTTTACAGTGATCGCCGGCGAAACTGTGTAGAGTCTTTTCTGAGACACTACACTAGCTTCAGAACTCGACCGTGACGTTGGCGTTGAAGTCGCAGGTGCCGAGCGCGAAGCCCACCGTCTTGGTCTCCCGGTGCCCGGTCACCGCACTCCGGATCGTGGCCGTCACCTGGTACGACCCCGTCACCAACTGGATCGGGTTGTCGACCGTGCTCCACTCGTAGTGGTACTGGAACGCGGGACACGGCGCTGCCGGGGTCACCGTGTGGAGCGGCACGTCCTGCACCGTCCCCACCGACTGGAGAATCCGCTTCTTCCGCCGATTCCCCGTGATCCGCTGGATCTGGATCTTCTCCACCGAGGCCACCGGCACC
>CAZWXA010000484.1:0-3053 GCA_964637755.1 uncultured bacterium
TCTCGATCGCCGGCGCCGGCGTCCGCCTGGATCGCGAGATCCGTGACGCGGTTCCGGTTCAGCTCCTGCGGGGCGAGATCGATCTGGAGGATCCTGGCGGTCTCCGGGAGCCGCGGCGGCCGGCCGTAGCCGAGCACGTAGTTGAAGCGCGTGCCGACGACGATGATCAGGTCGGCGCCGGACAGGAGCATCGAGCGCGCGGCGGTGAGACTGAGCCGGTGGTCGCGCGGCAGGGCTCCCCGCGCGAGCGATGTCGTGAGCACGGGCGCCTCGATCCGCTCGGCGAAGGCGCGGAGCGCCGCGTGCGCGCCCGACCAGCCGATGCCGCTGCCCGCCACGATCACCGGCCGCTGGGCCTCCTCGATCAGCTCGACGGCACGCGCGAGCAAGGCAGGGTCCGGCGCCGGGTGGCCGGCCACCCGGGCCGGCGGCAGCGTGCACGCCTCGACCGTCTCCGCCGCCACCGTTTCTCGCATCACGTCGGTGGGAATCTCGACGAAGGCCGGGCCGTGAGGCGGGGCGTGGGCGAGCCTGATCGCCGCATTCAGGTACTCGGGCACCCGCGCCCCCTCGAGCGCCGTGAACACGGCCTTGGTGACCGGCCGGAGGATCGTCGCCTGGTCCACGTCCTGGAGCGCGCCGAGGTCGAACTGCTTGACGGGCGCCTTGCCGCCGACGAGGAGGAGGGGGCTGGCGGCGGCGAAGGCCGTCGCCATCGCCGTGACCGTGTTCGTGACACCGGGCCCCGCGGTCACGCACGCCACGCCCGTCCGTCCGGTGAGCCGGCTCCAGGCGTGGGCCATGTGGACCGCCGCGTCCTCGTGGCGGACGTCGACGATCCGGACGCCGAGGGCGATGCAGGCGTCGTAGATCAGCGCCACGTGGCCGCCGTTGAGCGAGAAGAGCAGGTCGACGCCCTCGCGCCTGAGCTGCGCGACGGCCAGGAGCCCGGCGTCGATCTTCATCGAACGGTCATCGCCCCTCGCCGAAGGAGCGGTAGAGGTCGCGGTCGTCGATCACGCGCCGCGCCTTGAACTCCGTGCGCGGGAGCGTGCCCTCGGGGAGGAGCTCGACCCGCGGATGGACGCCGAGGCGGGTCCGGAGCCGCTCGCGCATCGTCGCCTGGATGGCGTCGCGCTGCCCGCCGTGGCTCTGCGAGTACTCCGCCTGGATCAGCAGCTCGTCCATCGCCTCGCGGCGCGAGACGATCACGCGGAACTCGCCGCCGAAGCCCTCGATCGCGCGCAGCGTGTCCTCGATCGCGCTCGGATAGATGTTCTCGCCGCGGACGATGAACATGTCGTCGACCCGGCCGTAGAGGCCCTGGGGCAGGCGCGGGTAGGTCCGGCCGCAGGGGCAGGGGCCGTCGATCCAGCGGGCCCGGTCGCCCGAGACCAGGCGGATCATGGGCTGGGACGTGCGCTCGAGGTGCGTGTAGACGGGCGTGCCCTCGGCGCCGAACGGGACGGGCAGGAAGGTCTCGGGGTCGCACACCTGTGTGTAGACGAGGTCCTGCCAGAGGTGCATGCCCGCGCGGTGGCGGCACTCGGCGTTGGTCATCCAGGGCGTCATCTCCGCCATGCTGCCCATGTCGACGCAGAGACCGCCGAAGGTGGCCTCGATCTGGCGCTTGGTCGCCGGAATGCCGGCGCCGGGTTCGCCCGAGAAGAAGAGGAGCCGGAGGCCGAGGCTCTTCGGGTCGATGCCCTCGCGCCGCGCGGTCTCGGCGAAGTGGAGCGCGTACGACGGCGTGCCGTAGAACGCCGTGGGCCCGAGGTCTCGCGCCCACTCCACGGCCATGAGCGTCTGCCCCGCCACGCCCGCGCCGAACGGGAACATCGTCGCGCCGAGCCGCTCCCCGCCCTTGAGGACGCCCCAGGAGCCGAGGTAGAGGCTGAAGAACGAGCAGATCAGGACGCGGTCGTCCGGTCGGATCCCGGCGCCCCACATGATGCGGGCGTGAGCCTCGCCGACGCGCTCCCAGTCCTCGGCGCCGATCCCGAAGACCGTCGGGCGTCCTGTCGTGCCGCTCGTGCCGTGAATGCGCGCCACCTCCGCCTCCTCGATGCAGAGGTAATCGCCGAACGGCGGGTGGGCGGCCTGGGCGGCGCGCAGCTCGGCCTTCTGCACGACGGGGAACCGCGAGAGGTCGCCGGGAGCCTTCAGCGTGTCCGGGGAGACGCCGGCCTCCTGCCACTTGCGCCGGTAGAACGGGCTTCGCTCCCAGGTGTAGCGCACCTGGCGCGCGAGCTTGGCGAAGATGATCTCGTCACGCGCCGCGGGCTCCGCGCACTCGATCTCCGGGAGCCACTGCTCCTCGTCCCTCGGCGGGAGGTAGGTCGGATCGTAGCGCGGGGGCCAGACCGTGAGGTCCACGCCCCGTCTCCGCGCGAGCCTCGGGAGATCGATGCGGCTCACCGGGGCTGCCGGGCGGCGACGAGCTCGCGGATCCGGCTCGCGATCACGTCGGGTGGCGTGTCTTGCAGCAGCACGTCGGCGACGCCGAGGGCGCGGAGCGCCGGCACGTCCTCGTCGGGAATCACCCCGCCCGCGACGAGGAGGATGTCCTCGGCCCTCGCCTCGCGCAGCAGCTCGACGATGCGGGGGATGAGCGTCATGTGCGCGCCCGAGAGCAGGCTCACCCCCAGCACGTCCACGTCTTCCTGGACAGCGGCGGCGACGACTTCCCCGGGGGTGCGGTGAAGCCCGGTGTAGATCACGTCCATTCCGGCGTCCCGGAGGCAGCGGGCGACGACCTTGGCCCCCCGGTCGTGGCCGTCCAGGCCTACCTTGGCGACGAGCACACGGATCGGCCGGTCCGTCGGCCCTTCAGCCACGCTCGACCCTCCGGGCGCGACCTCGCTGGCCCGCTTCCCGCCGCGCGTGGACGTTCTGTGCGACCGGGTCCTCGTTCTTCACGCGCGCTATTGTAGCGCCCCTGCGGCGATCGTCCCCCGGCGAAGGAGGCGTGGCGCACGCCCGATCGCGGCCGCCGTCGTTGACTGTGAGCACCGAGACCTCGTCGATGCCGGAGCCCTCGACGTCGTACGTGC
>CAZWXA010000485.1:0-3024 GCA_964637755.1 uncultured bacterium
CCCAGCTCGCAGATGCGGTCGGCCACCGGCGACTTCACGCCGCGCCCCTTGCGGATGCGCCAGCCGACGTCGAGCCCCGCGAGGTCTCCCATCTGGAACGGCCCCATGGGGAAGCCGAAGTCCGTGAGGACCTTGTCGACCTGGTGGGGCAGGGGGCCCTCGAGGATGAGCCTCTCGGCCTGCAGCCCGCGCTGGTGGAGCATCCGGTTGCCCACGAAGCCGTCGCACACGCCCACGAGCACGGGCACCTTGGCGATCTTCCGTCCCACGGCCATCGCCGTCGCGATCGTGGTCTTGTCGGTCCTGGCGCCGCGCACGGTCTCGAGCAGGCGCATGACGTTGGCGGGGCTGAAGAAGTGCGTGCCGATCACGTGCTCCGGTCGCCTGGTGGCACTGGCGATCTCGTTCACGTCGAGGGTGGAGGTGTTGGTGGCGAGCACCGCACCCGGCTTGGCGATGCCGTCGAGCCTGGCGAACACTTCCTTCTTGATCCGCATCTCCTCGAATACGGCCTCGATGATGATGTCGGCGTCCTTGACGGCGTTGAAGTCGGTGGTGCCCGTGATGAGGCCCATGCGCTGGTCGACCCCGGCCTGGGTGAGCCGCCCTCTCCGCGCGGTGGCCTCGTAGTTCCTGCGCACGATACCGAGCCCGCGATCGAGCGCGTCCTGGGCCACCTCGACCACGGTGACGGGGATGCCGGCGTTGGCGAAGTTCATGGCGATGCCGCCGCCCATGGTGCCCGCGCCGATCACGGCCGCCGTCTTGATCTCCCTGGCCGGCGTATCCGCGGGGACGTCGGGGATCTTGGCCGCTTCGCGCTCGGCGAAGAAGAAGTAGCGCTGGGCCCTCGACTCGGGCGAGTTCAGCAGCTCCAGGAACAGCTCGCGCTCGCGCTCGAGCCCCGCCTCGAAGGGCAGGCTCACCGCCGCCTCGATGGCCTTGATGCAGTTCTCGGGCGCCCGGAACCCGCGCGTCTGCCGCGCCACCGCCTTGCGGAAGTTCGCGAAGATCTCCGGCTTGCCCCGGGCGGCGCCGATCTTGTCGCTCATGTCCCGGATCTTCCGGAGCGGCCTCTTCTCGCTCAGCACCCTCTCGGCGAACGTCACGCCGGCGTCGGTCAAGTCGCCCGCGACGATCTCGTCGATCATGCCGTGCTCGAGCGCGTCCTTCGCGCTGACGGGATCGCCACTCACGATCATCTGGAGCGCCTTCTCCACCCCGGCCACGCGCGGCAGCCGCTGCGTGCCCGCCGCCCCGGGCAGGAGCCCGAGCTTGACCTCGGGGAACCCGAAGCGCGCGCTCTCGAGGCCCACCCGCCAGTGGCAGGCGAGCGCGACCTCGAACCCGCCGCCGAGCGCGGTGCCGTGGATCGCCGCCACCACCGGCTTCGGCGAGCCCTCGACGAGGCCGAGCACCTCGTGCAGCCCGGGCTCCCGGGGTGGCGTGCCGAACTCCGTGATGTCGGCGCCGGCGATGAACGTCCGCCCCGCGCAGGTGAGCACGATGGCCTGGACCTGCCCGTCGGCGATGGCCTGCGTCATCCCGTCGCGCAGGCCCTGGCGCACGCCGTGGCTCAGGGCATTGACGGGCGGGTTGTTGACGGTGAGGACGGCCACTCGGCCACGCCGGTCGAGATCGACGAACTGGGTGATGGCTGTCATGGAACGCTCCTGGGGTCCGGGTTCGAGGTGACACCCATGATACTCTCGCTCCGGCACTCGACGAGGGAGCTACGACGAGCTACAAGGTCGCCATCCTGCCCATCGAGATCTGGATCTGGCAGGAGGGTCCTGCCATCATACGCCGGTGAAATCGTCGAGTGCGCGCTGGGTCGCGGCCGGGGGTGACACCACTCGATCCCGGGCACCCAGGCGGGGTCTGCGCCGCCCCCGGCCAGGGGGCGCGGTGATGGATCAGATCACCGAGCTGGTGTCTCGTCGCGCGCTGGTGCCCTGGCTGGCCCTGGCGTTGCTGTGCGCGCTCGGCGGGTGCGTGAGACCGTTCGTCCCGCAGGGCCCGGTGCCGCTCGCCGCCGACGCGCCCACGGACGCGGAGGCGCTCTACGTCCAGTGGCTCGGCGTCTCGTCGTGGATCATCTCCCGCGGGCGGGACGTGGTCGTGGTCGATCCCTTCTTCACCCGTCCGCGGCTTCGTTCCGTGCTGCTCTCGCTGGCCCTCCCGACCCTCTCGGGAACCTTCGGATACAGTGTCGAGCGGATCAGCGACGTGCTGCCGGAGCTGCCCCGGCAGACGAGAGTCGTCCTGATCGGGCACGGCCACTACGACCACCTGATGGACGTGGCGTACTTCATCAACCGGGAGTCGGGCCGCGGCGCCACCTATATGGGCAGCCGGACCGCCCACAACATCCTGCGGGGATTCATCCCTCCCGGCGTCGATTTCGTCGACGCCCCAGACGGCCGGTCGATCGAGCGGGGACGGGTGAGAGTGACCCCCTTTCCCAGCGACCACGCTCCCCATCTGGTCGTGCTCGGGCACGCGTTCACGGCCATGAGCGGCGAGGTCCCCGAGCCCATGACCTCGCCTCCGACGAGGGCGGGCCAGTACCTGGAGGGGCGGACCCAGGTCTACCTGATCGACTTCCTCGACGCGCGTGGCGCGGTGGAGTGGCGCGTCTTCATCAACGGCGCCGCCAGCACGCCGGGCGGCTCGGACTCCCTCCGGCGAAACGCGGACGTCGTGAGAGCGCATCCGATCGATGTCGCCATCCTGTGCGTGCCGGGCTGGGACAAGGTCCCGGAGTACCCGGAGAGCGTGCTGGAGGCGCTGACCCCCCGCCACGTCGTGCTGAGCCACTACGATGACTTCTTCGCGCCGTACCGGAACGGGGAGGACCCGAAGAACGGGATGCAGTTCGTCATGTTCACGCGGTACGAGCACTTCGTGAAGAAGCTCGACCAGCTCCGGACCGCACCCTCGGCCGGCGGCCGCGACTGGCGCTTCGAGGTGCACCAGCCGAAGACCGGCCAGTGCATCCGGTTTCCCGGCCCGCCGGGGACG
>CAZWXA010000486.1:0-3017 GCA_964637755.1 uncultured bacterium
CTCGCCAACATCGTGAACGAGGCTGCGCTCCTCGCCGCCCGGAAGGGCAAGGACGCCGTCGAGATGCCCGACTTCGAGGAGGCCATCGACCGGGACGTGGCGGGCCTGGAGAAGCGCAGCCGGGTGCTCTCGGAAAAGGAGCGCGACATCGTCGCCCACCACGAGATGGGCCACGCGCTGGTCGCCTCCTCGGTCTCGCACGCCGACCCCGTGCACAAGGTCACCATCATTCCCCGCGGCGTGGCGGCGCTCGGCATGACCTACCAGCTCCCGACCGAGGAACGCTTCCTCATGACCCAGCGCGAGCTGGAGGACCGCATCGCCGTCATGCTCGGCGGCCGCGTGGCCGAGGAACTGGTGTACGGGGAGGTGTCCACGGGCGCCCACAACGACTTCGAGCGCGCGTCCGAGCTGGCGCGGCTCATGGTGATGAAGTACGGGATGTCGGAGCGGCTCGGCCTCGTCACCTTCGGCGAACGGATGCCGGCGTTCCTGAAGGGGCCAGCCCTCTCGTGGAACAACGAGCGGTCGTACAGCGAGGAGACGGCTCGCGTGATCGACGAGGAGGTTCGGGCCATCATCGAGCGAACGCACGAGCGAGTCCGGGGCATCCTCACTGCCAAGAAGGCGGTCCTGATGGTAGCCGCGGCCGAGCTGAAGCGCACCGAGACGCTCGAGGGCGAGCGGCTGCGCACGCTGCTGGCGGGCGAGACCGTGGAGGAACGGCGATGATTTCGCTCTCGAGGCGGAGGTTCGTCGTCTTCCTGGCGCTGGCGGCCGGCGTCGGGATCGCAGGGGGAGGGCTCGCCGTGTCCCGGGGCGAATCCCGGCGGACCTCCCTGCCCCTCGAGTCCATCCAGGCGCCCGTGGTCCCCGTGCAGATGCCAGTGCAGTCCAACACCTTCGCCCGGATCGCCGAGGCCCTCAAGCCCGCCGTCGTCAACATCAACACCTTCAGCCGGGTGGGCGGGACGGGCCGCACCCCCTTCGAGGAGTACTTCGGCGAGGAGTTCTTCCGCCGGTTCTTCGGCGAGGCTCCGGAGCGCATCCCGCAGCGGAGCCTCGGCTCGGGCGTGATCGTCGATCCGGCCGGTATCGCGCTCACGAACGCCCACGTGGTCGAGCGGGCCACCGAGATGGAGGTCATCACGCTCGACGGCAAGAAGCACAAGGCGAAGGTGATCGGCGCCGACAAGCGGACGGACCTCGCGGTGCTGAAGCTCGACGACGGCAAGACCAGCTTCGCCTATGCCCGGCTCGGCGACTCCGACAAGGCCCAGGTGGGCGACTGGGTCCTGGCCATCGGCTCACCCTTCGGCCTCCAGGCCACCGTGACCGCCGGCATCATCAGCGCCAAGGCGCGCCAGATCGGCCAGGGGCCGTTCGACGACTTCCTGCAGACCGACGCCGCGATCAACCCGGGCAATTCGGGCGGGCCGCTCGTCAACATGGCCGGCGAGGTCATCGGCATCAACACCGCGATCGTCGCGGGCGGCACCGGCATCGGCTTCGCCATCCCCTCGAAAATTGCCCGGCGGGTCTACACCGGGCTCGCGGCGAAGGGGAAGGTGACGCGGGGCTGGCTGGGCGTCTCGATCCAGGCGCTGACTCCGGAGCTGGCGAAGTCCTTCGGCTTCAAGAACACCACCGGGGTCCTGATCTCCGACGTCATGCCGGACAGCCCAGCGGCCAAGGCCGGCATCCAGGCGGGCGACATCCTGCTCGAGTACGACGGCAAGAAGCTCGAGAGCCCCTCCGACCTGCAGCGCGCCGTCGGCCTGGCCGCGCCCGGCACGACCGCCAGGGCCAGGATCTGGCGCGACCGCGCCGAGAAGACGGTCGATGTCCGGATCGGCGACGCGCCCGACGACCGCGAGGCCGCAGCCCGGCCGAACCGCGGCCGGGGCCTCCTCGGCGTCGACGTGCGGCCGATCACGCCCGAGATCGCCCGCCAGCTCAACCTCCGCTCGCACGAGGGCGTTGTCGTCGCACACGTGGAGGACGGCAGCGCCGCCGCCGACGCCGGCGTCCAGAGCGGCGACGTGATCCGCGAGGTCAACCGCCAGCGGGTCCGCAGCCTGGCCGACTTCGAGCGCCTCACGAAGGAGCTCAAGGACGGCGACCGGGTCACCGTCCTGCTCCAGCGCGGCGCGATGTCGCTCTACGTCGCCTTCACCGTGGGTGCGGGGTAGAGGGCGCGGCCGCTCTCAGCAGGCCGGGCGGCGAAGCACGTCCCCGCTGATCTTCCTCGGCACCAGTTGACCGTCGCGCGTGTCGCCGTAGAGCGTGCCGTCGGCGACGACCACCTTGCCGCGCAGGATCGTCGTCGCCGGCCAGCCCTGGATGGCCCAGCCCTCCCACGGGCTGTAGTCGCTCACGTGGAAGTCGGCCCGCGCCAGCGTCTTCGTCACCGCGGGGTCGATGAGCACGAGGTCGGCGTCGCTCCCCGGCGCAATGGCCCCTTTCCTCGGGTAGAGACCCAGGATGCGGGCGGCGTTGGTCGAGGTCACCTGGGCGAACCGCTCGAGCGACATGCCGCGCTTGGACACGCCCTCGCTGAAGACGATCCCCATCCGGGCCTCGGCGCCGAGGTTGCCGCCGGTGACGTTCTCGAGGTCCTGGCCGCGCAGCTTCAGCTCGAGCGAGGTCGGGAACTCGTCGGTCGCCGTCGTCGACACGCCGTCGCGGATGAGCCCGTCCCAGAGCGCCTGCTGGTCCTCGGGGTACTTGAGCGACGGGTACGTGTGGTAGCAGAAGCCGCGCGGTCTCTTGTAGTCCTCGGCCGTGAAGCACGCGTAGTGGTGGAGCGTCTCCGCGTAGATGGGCAGCCCCTTCGACCGGGCTTCGGCCACCGCCTCCACCCCCTCCTTGGCCGAGGTGTGGACGAAGTAGACGCCGGCCCCGGTGTGGGCGGCGAGCTGGATCGTGCGCCGGAAGGCGAGGTGCTCGGAGAGCTTGTTGTGGACGAGGGGGAGCTTCCAGCCCTCGGTCTGCTTCTCCTCGCGCATCTTCTCGTA
>CAZWXA010000487.1:0-3011 GCA_964637755.1 uncultured bacterium
ACTGCTGGAGCGGGTTCGGGACGCGAACGGGATCGAGGAAGCGGTACTGGGCGAGCAGGTCGACCGGATTGACCGCGGTCCCGAGCCCGGCCATCGCGGCCATCTGGAGAAATCGGCGTCTGTCCATCGCTCCCTCCGTGTGGTGAGGGTCTGGTGTCGGCTCAGCTCTCCCGCAAGAGCCGTGCCCAACTCGACGGCGCGGACACGGCACACCTTTTCAACCACTTCGGCTGGAGTCCGCTGCGGCTGCGCTGTGGACTCCCGGCCCCACTGGGGCTCGGGCGCATCATCGACTGAGGCACGGAAGGCGCGTTATGACGCGCGTCATACTGGGGTGGACGCCGGGATGGTGGGCTGGGAAGCGGGGCGAGGGCAGAGCAGCGGGTCAGCGCCGGCTCTCGAGGTCCCGGCGGCGGGACTCGAACTCCTCCCGGTCGATCTCCCCCCGGGCGTAGCGCTCGCGCAGGATCCCGAGGGCCGCGTCGCGCCGCCAGGGCCCGTCGGCGTCCGGCTACTGGATGACCGAGACCTCCACCGCCTCCTTGCCGTTGAGCCGGTAGAGGCTGCGCTGCTCGCGGGGCGCGTTCATGACCTCCGCCACGTCCCGGAGATACATGGTCCGCCCTTCCATGCTGGCGATGGGGTAGCCCGGCTTCTCGAACCTGACCTGGCTGCCGCCACGGCCGACGTTGATTTGGACGGCGTCATTGCCCTCGAACGACACGTGCCCGTGCCCGCCACCTGGGGCAATGAGACCAATTACCGCACCCGCCCCGTCGCCTTGAGCCACATGGCCAAGGCGCTGTTGTAGTCCGCGAGCGCGGCGACCGCGTTGAAACGCGCCCGGGTCAGGCTCACCTGTGCGTCCAAAATCTCGAGCTGGATTCCCCGGCCGGCCCCGAACCGCTCCTTGACGATCCGAAACTCCTCCTCGGACTGCTCCGTCCCCTTGCGGCTCGCGTCGACGCTCTTCTCGGCCGCGGTGAGCATGAGCACAGCCTGGTTGACTTCCTTCGCGATCTGCTGGCGGACGAGCCCCTCTGCCTGGACGGCCTTGTCGAGCTTGGCCTTGGCCGTCTTGAGGGCGTTCTCCCTGGCGAATCCGTCGAAGAGCGGCAGCGTGACGACGACGCCGACGGAGTAGCCCTCTGAGTTGTTGCCGGTCGATCTGAGCCCTTCCTCCTGGGACATCCAGGACCGGTTCTTCGTCCAGGCCCAGTCGTACATGTAGCCCACGGATACCTGCGGGAAATAGTTGCCGTAGGCGGCTCGCACCTCGGCGGCGCCGGCTTCGCGCTGCTTGACTGCCGCCTTGAGATCCGGATGCGCGTCGCTCGCCTGGCGGATGCCTTCGTCTATCGAGAGTGCAACGGGGGTGAATTGGAGCTTGTCCGCCGGGGTGATCGGGGATGCGAGATCGATGCCCATTGTCGTTTTGAGCGCCACCAGCGCCATCTCAACCCGGCTGTGAGCCATAGCACCCATCTGTACGACGTTTGCGCGTTCCGCCTCGTCCCGAAGCAGGTAGTAGCGTGGCACACGCCCGGCCTCGAACATCTCCCTGCTCACTCGAAGCCGCTCCTCCACCTCTCGCAGAAGCTCGCCCGTCACCCGCGCGTTCTCGCTCTCGCGAAGCACGGCGATGTAATCCAGGCGCGCCTGCATGGCGACGTCCAGCTCGGTGCCCTTCAGCATGTGCCGCGCGGCATCAGCCCTCGCCGCCGCCGCCTTGTAGCCGTAATAGTCACGGCCGCCGGAGAAAACCGGATACATCAGCGTCATGTTCCCGTTGCGGGTCTGATCGTCATTGAAGACCTGATAGTTGCGGGCCATGGTATTGCCTGCGGAGGTGTATACGTTCGGGGCCATCCGCTGGTCGTTGAAGTACCCGTTGGCCGACGCCTGGGGCCAGAAGGGCGCCAGCGCCTCCCGCCGCATCGAGTCCATGGTGCGCGAATCGGCGTCGCTGGCCTTGACGCGGAGGCTCTTCTCCCGCGCCAGCTCGACGGCCTGCTCCATGGTGAGCGGTCCCTCAACCCTGGGGAGCGACTGGGCTCCCGTGGACGCCGCAAGGGTCAGCACGAGGCTGACCGCGAGGGTCGCAAGACAAGGCACTTGGTGGACACAGCGGAGCTCAATGACCGGCATGGGGTCCCCCCTTGGGCTTGGTGGGTGCGTCAGTCGGCTCCTTCATTCCGGGCATGGCGGGCATCTCCTGCTTCGACGCCGGCGTCGGCGACGACGGCTGGGACGCGCCGGAGACCTCGCTGACCTTCGCGCCCGCGTAGAGACCATCCTGGCCGCGAGCGACAAGACGCTCGGCCACCGTGAGGCCTTCGACAATCTCGACTCGCTCGGCGCTGTGCAGACCGGGGACGACGGGGCGAGGCTCCGCCCTGCCATCCTTGACCACCCAGACGGTCGCCTTGCCACCCATCCGGACAATGGCTGAGGCCGGGACGATCAACGCCTGTTCCCGTTGACCGGTTGCGAACTGCATCGTGACGTACTGCCCTGGGAGGAGCCGGCGCCCCGCGTTGTCCACGAGAGCCTCGATGACGGCAGTCCGCGGGCCCTGCTCGACGAAGGGGAACACAGCCGTCACGGTCGCGGTGAGTGGCGGCTGACCAGCCGCCGCGGTCGTCACCTGCACCGGCGAACCGACCCGAATCGATCCGAGGTCCTTCTCGCCAACATTGGCCTGCAGGCGGACCTTGTCGATCTGCGCCACCTTGAGGATGACCGTGCCCGGCTGTACGAGGACGCCGGGGGCCACGAGGCGCTTGACCACGTATCCCGACGTAGAGGACACGATCTCGGAGTAGTTGCGGACGATGGTCGCGGTGCGGGACACGGCCTCACCCTGCGCCAGCATGGCCTCCGCGGCGTGGAGCTTGGCGCGGGCGGCCTCCAGCTTCGCCTCGGCGGTCGCGGCCAGGGCGCGATCGCTCTCATCCTCCTGCTTCGACACGGCCCCCGTGTTGAAGAGGCGCTCGGTCCGTGCGGCCACC
>CAZWXA010000488.1:0-2977 GCA_964637755.1 uncultured bacterium
ACTAGCCGGTGCCTGGCGCTGCGGGTCGCTCCCCGGGCGCTGCGTCCGCCGCGGGAGATACATCCGCGCCCGTGGGAGCGACCCTCCGCTGCCCCGCCCCGCGGATCAGCCACCCTCCCGTAGAGCGATCAACGGATCCACACGCACGGCCCGCCGGACCGGGATGACCACCGCGGCCAGAACCTCGGCCAGGAGCAGACCGGAGGTGGCCAGATAGACCGTCGGCTCCGTGACCGTGATCCCGAAGACCTGGCTGGCGAGGAAGCGCGACAGCCCCAGGGCGAGGACCACGCCCAGGACGATTCCCAGAAGCGCCATGGTGCCCAGCTGCCGGAGCACCAGCGCCACCACGTGCCCCGATGAAGCCCCGAGGGCCATCCGTACCCCGATCTCGCGCGTGCGCTGGAGCACCAGGTACGCCATCACCCCGTAGAGGCCCTCGGCAGTCAGGGCGAGCGCGATGAGCGCGAATGCGGCCAGCAGCCCGAGGTTCAAGCGGCGCGGAGCCACGCTCTGCGCGATCAGGTCGGCCATCGGGCGCACCGCGGGCGCCGGCTGCTCGGGGTCGGCGGCAGCGATCGCCCCGCGAACGAGCCCGGCGAGCGCAGCGAGCTCCCCCTCGCCACGGACGACGATCGTCATCCCGCGGGCCTGGCTCGCGAAGCTCGACTGCAGGTAGGAGAGATACGCCTCCGGGTTGGCGTCGGCCTCGAGCCCACGATGCTTGATGTCGCCCACGACGCCGACGATGCGAAGCCAGCGCGGCTCGCCGAAGCTGAAGTTGATGCGCCGTCCGACGGGGTCCTCGCCGGGCCAGAAGCGTCGCGCGGTGGCCTCGTTGACGATGACGACGTCTTCCGAGCCGGGGGCGTCGTGCGCATCGAGATACCGTCCCCGGAGGAGCGGGATCCCCATCGTCTGCAGATAGGAGGGGCTGACGAGCCGCGGATGCGCGCGGACCGGTACGGGCGAGCGGCCGTCGCGTCCCTCGATCTGGAAGGCGAGGCGTGCGTCCGACCCGCTGAGGGGCAGCGCCGTGACCACCGCCGCGTCGAAGACGCCGGGCGCGGGGCGTACCCGCTCGAGAACGCTTTCGTAGAAGCCGACGATCTGGGGGTGCTCGCCGTAGCGGCTTCTAGGGAGAGTGATCCCCGCCACGACCAGGCTGCGCGGCTCGAAGCCTGGCCGCACGTCGAGCACCCGGTGCAGGCTGACGAGCATGAGGCCCGTGCCCACGAGCAGCACCAGGGAGAGGGCGAGCTCGGCCACGACGAACGCGCGCCGCACCCCCGTGCGGCCGCCCGTGCTTGCGCGAGAATCGTGGGCCAGGCTCAGCAGCAGGCGGTGATCCGACGCGGAGCCGGCCGACGCGGCCCCCGTCAAGAGCCCGGCCGCCAAGGTCAGGGCGAGCGCGGCTCCCAGGGCTCGCCCATCCAGGCCGACCCGACCGAGTCCCGGCAGCGCTGCGAACTGCGCGGGCAAAAAGGCCCGGAGGGCTTCGCAGCCCCAGCTCGCCAGCAGCACCCCCGCGCCTCCGCCGACACAAGCCAGAAGCAGGCTCTCGACCACGAGCTGTCGCATCAGCCGGCCGCGCCCGGCGCCGATGGCCATGCGGATGGCCATTTCCTTCTGCCGGGCGCTCCCTCGGGCCAGCAGCAGGATCGCGACGTTCGCGCAGGCGATGGCGAGCACGAGCCCGACCGAGCCGACGAGCATCACGAGGGTGGGGCGCACGTCGCTCACCAGCCGATCGTGGAGGGGGAGCGCGTGCGGGCCGTGCCCCGTATTGGTGTCGGGATGCCGCTCCTGAAGCGCGGCCCCGAGCGCCGCCATCTCCGCCTTCGCCGCGGCGAGGGAGACCCCCGGCGCGAGCCGAGCCACGAGCTGCAGGTAGTGCAGCGCGCGCACCTGCCGCTCCTCGGCGGTCAGGGCCAGCGGCACCAGCAGCTCCGGAGTCGACGTCCACCAGAATCCAGGCGGCAGGACGCCCGTGACCTCGTAGGGAACGGCGTCGAGGTGGATCGTGCGGCCGACGACGTCGGGCGCGGCGGCGTAGCGGCGGCGCCAGAGGCCATCGCTCAGGATCACGCTCCGGTGCCGTCCCGGCTCCTCCTCGTCCCGGATGAAGCTGCGGCCCAGAGCCGGGGCGACGCGCAGGGATTCCAAGAACCCCGCGGTCACCGCGAGGGCGGAGACCTTTTGTGGTGTGCCGTCACCCGTCAGGTTCAATGCCCGCGACTCGTAGGCCGCCACCTGCGCGAACGAGCGCGCCTCTCGCCAGTCCACGAAGTCGGCGGGCGATACGGGACCGAGGAACTGGCCCTCGCGCGGACGCTCTTCGGTCAGCGCGACCAGGCCGTCCGAATCGCGGTACGGCAAGGGCCGCCACAGCACGGCGTCGGCAAGGCTGAAGATTGCGGTGTTGGGGCCGATGCCCAGGGCCAGCGCTGCGACCGCCGTCGCCGTGAATCCGGGATACCGGCGCAGCATGCGGACGCCGAGATGCACGTCCTGCCGGAGCGATTCCATGGCTCCTCCTGCTCGTGAAACGCGAGCGAGAACGGCGGCCTGTTCCACGAACCGGGTTCAGCAATCGCCGTGCCACGGGACCGAGCGGTCGCTACCTCGAATCGATACCCCTTTGCACACACGTGCTGCAGAAAACACGAGAGACCGCTTGTCCACCTGTGGGACGGGCCGGTCCCACGTCCGAAATCCTCAGGAACCCGGCTTCGGCACCGGCGCGCCCACGCGCTTCGCCTGCAGATCGGCGCCGTACCAGATGCGGTCGTCGCTCACGAGCATGCCCGTGGGCTTGACCGTCAGGTCGAGCGTGACGCCCTGCAGGTCCAGCGACTGGCTGACCCCGGCGGGCAGCCGGATCGGCTTGAAGAGCTTCTTCGGCAGCTTCACGTTGAATCCGCGGCCGAGGATCTTGCCCAGGATCTCCTTGATGTCGATCTTCTCGAGGGCCAGC
>CAZWXA010000489.1:0-2977 GCA_964637755.1 uncultured bacterium
GTCAGCGTGACGGCGCGGCCGAGCCGGTCGAAGAGACGCACACCCATCTCATCTTCCAGCTCGCGCACGTGCTGAGAGAGCGTCGACTGGCTCAGGTGCACCGCTTCCGCGGCGCGCGTGAAGCCCTTGGCACGCGCCACGGCGAGGAAGATCTCGACCTGGCGGAACGTCATTGGGTTTTCTCCATGCCTCCTATCGAAACAATGCGCTGGAGCCCATGGCCAGTCGAGTGTATCCAAGAAACAGAGGACCAGCGATGAATGATGCCGTGGCCGCTTCCGAGATCCACGAGGGCGTCCGCCGCGTGTTCAACCGCGTCGCCGAGGCGCCCGGTGACACGTACCGCTTCGAAGTCGGGGCCGCCCTGGCCCGCGGGGTCGGATATCCGGAGGCCGTCGTCGCCGGATTGCCCTCCGTCCTCACCGAATCCTTCACCGGTCTCGCTGATCTGCACCCGCACCTCGGCCTCCGGCCGGGCGAGCGCCTCCTCGATCTGGGCGCGGGCGCGGGCTTCGACGCGATCCTCGCCGCGCGCGCCGTCTCGCCGGACGGCACCGTGACGGGGCTCGACGTCGCCGAGGCGATGGTCGCCAAGGCGCGTCGCGCCGCGACACTCGTGAACGTGGAGAACGTCGCCTTCGAGCGCGGCGACGCCGAGGCGATGCCGTTCAGCGACGGGAGCTTCGACGTCGCCCTCGTCAACGGGATCTTCAATCTCTGCCCGGACAAGCCCCCCGCGGCACGGGAACTCTTCCGCGTGCTGCGCCCCGGCGGCCGCGCGGTCGTTGCCGAGATCACCTTCACGGACCCGCTGCCGCCGACCGAAGTCCGGAGCGTCGACGACTGGTTCCGGTGAATCGCCGGCGCGCTGCCGGAGGCAGCGCTGCTGGCTCTCTTCCGCGAGGCGGGCTTCGTCGCCTCGGTCGTGGCGCGGACGCGGAATCAGCGCGCGAAGACCCCCGGGACCTACATCGCCGTCGTCGATCTCCGCAAGCCGGGAATGAGTGCTCGATGGCCGTGGACACGATCAGCTCGGACTCGGGATCCAGCTCGGACCACCCACTTTCCACCGGGGGTCACGGAGGCCGCTCCGGTACTCTCCGCCCTCACAGGCGATGGCCGAGCGCCGCCGCCTCCTGCATCGCCTCGAACGCGGTCCGGGGCACGGTGCAGTCCCCGACGTCGAAGACGGCCGGCCCATCGCGGAGCGCCTTGAGCGCCTCGCCCAGCTCGCCGGTCGGCACCATCGGCCTGGTCGGCACCACGAGATCCAGGTCGCGGAGCTTGACCTCTTCTCCGGCCCGTCGCACGAGCGCGCCGTCCTCGTACAGCTCCTCGACCGTGGCGCCGAGGACAATCGTGACGTTCTTGCGGGCGCGCAGGTTGGCCACGTACTGCCACCGCGCCCTGACACCGAGCTCGGCCGCGAGCTCGCCGCCGGGCTCCACGATGATGACCTCCGCGCCGCGTTCGGCCAGGACGTGGGCCACGCCCACTCCCAGCATCCCCCCGCCGATCACCAGCGCCCGCCTCACGCGGCCGGCCGCCCGCCCGAGGACGGTAAACGCATCCACCGCCGGGCTCTCGGCGATGCCCGGGATGGACGGGATCCCGGGTCGCGCGCCCGTGGCGATCACGACCACGTCCGGGCGCCGGGCGACTACGGCGTCCACGGTCGCCTCGACTCCGAGGTGGACCAGGGCACCCGCGCGCGTCGCGGCGCCGGTGAGATAGGTGGCCAGCCCCGCCAGATCCGCGCGGCCGGGGACGAGGCGGCTCAGCAAGATCTGGCCGCCGGGCTCGCTCGCCCGCTCGAGCACCGACACGGCGTGGCCGCGGAGGGCGAGGACTCGCGCGGCCTCGAGGCCGGCGGGGCCGGCGCCGACGACAACCACGCGCTGCCCCCGCGGCGCCCGGCGGATGGCGTACTGGCGCTCGCGCCCCGTCCGCGAGTTGGCCAGGCAGAGCACGGGCTCGTTCTGCCCGAGAAGATCGCTGCACGTGAGACAGCCGACGCAAAAACAGATCTCGTCTTCGCGGCCGTCGTGGCTCTTGCGCGGCATCTCCGGATCGGCGTGCAGGGCGCGCCCCAGCGTGACGAAGTCGGCGTCGCCGGCCTCGAGGATGCGCTCGGCCACGCTGGCGTCGCTGATCCGGCCCGCCACGCTCACCGGGATCCTCACGTGGCGGCGAATCTCCCGCGCGAGTGGCGACAGGCAGCCCTGCGCCATCTCCATGGGCTGGACGATCCACGGGGCCGACTCGTAGATGCCCGCCGAGACGTCCAGCAGGTCGACGCCGGCCGCCTCGAGGCGGGGCGCGATCCGGCAGCTGTCCGCCAGCGTGAGGCCGCCCTCGATGTGCTCATCCGCGCTGAGCCGGTAGAGCAGGGGAACGCCGTCGCCGACCGCCGCGCGCACGGCGGCGATGACCTCGAGGGGAAAGCGCAGGCGCCGCTCGAAGTCGCCCCCGTACTCGTCGTCGCGGCGGTTGGCGTAGGGCGAGAGGAACTGCCCGACGAGATAGCCGTGCGCCCCGTGGATCTCGATGACGTCGAGCCCCGCGGCCACGGCCCGCCGCGCCGCCTCCGCGAAGGCGGCCACGAGCGCGCGGATCTCCGCCTGCGCCAGCGGGCGTGGCACCTCGCCTCCCGTCACCGCCGTGCACGACACCGGCGACGGCGCCACCGGCTGCATGCCGGTGACCGTCGAGGAGGTCTCGCGCCCGGCGAACTGGAGCTCGGCCCCGACGAGCGCTCCGTGGCGGTGGCACGCCTCCACCAGCCGCCGGTATCCCGGCACTAGGTCATCGTCGTGCATGCCGAGCTGGTACCGGTGATTCTTCCCGGCCGGATGCACGTACATCGACTCGAGCAGGATGAGCGCTGCGCCCCCCGCGGCCCGCGCCTCGCAGTAGTCGATGTATCGCTGGGTCATGGCACCCGTCGGCAGGGCGAGGTTCTTCTCCATGGGCGCCA
>CAZWXA010000490.1:0-2972 GCA_964637755.1 uncultured bacterium
CGCGCTGACGCGCGAGGAGGTCTTCTACGTCCATCGGGGCCGGCACCCCGTGCTGATGTGGGTGAAGACGGGCGTCACGAAGCGGGGCGAGATCACCGGGATGCACTTCAAGACCTGGCTCGACGGCGGCGCTTACGGCTCCTACGGCGTCGCGTCCACCTTCTACACGGGCGCGCTCCAGACCGTGACCTACAAGGTGCCCGCCTACAAGTTCGAGGGCGCGCGGGTCTTCACCAACAAGCCGCCCTGCGGACCCAAGCGCGGGCACGGCACCCCGCAGCCGCGCTTCGCGCTCGAGTGCCACCTGGATCGCGTCGCCGAGGAACTCGGGCTCGATCCCGCCGAGATGCGGCGGCGCATCCTCGCCGAGCCGTACACCAAGACGGCGAACCACCTGACCGTCACCACGATCGGCCTCGGCGAGTGCATCGACCGGGTGGTCGAGGCGTCGGGCTGGCGAGAGAAGTTCGGGAAGCTCACGCCCGGCAGGGGCGTCGGTATCGCCTGTTCGTCGTACATGACCGGGGCGGGGACCGCGATCTACTGGAACGACATGCCGCACTCCGGCGTCATCCTGAAGGCGGACCGGAGCGGCGGCGTCGCGCTGCTCTGCGGGGCGATCGACATCGGCCAGGGCTCGGACTCCATCCTGGCCTACCTGGTCGCCGAGGTGCTCGGCATCGATCCCAAGGACATCCGCGTGCACCCGGCCGACACCGATCTGACTCCGGTCGACCTCGGGGCGTACTCGTCGCGCGTGACGCTCATGTGCGGCAACGCGGCGATCCAGGCCGCCGAGCGGCTCCGCGGGCTCCTCGTGCGGGCGGTGGCGGCGAAGCTCGGCGCCGAGGAGCGGGAGCTGGTCGCGCGGGACCGCCGCATCGGGCTGCCCGACGATCCCGACCGCTCCGTGAGCTTTGCCGAGGCCGTGGTGCTGGCGGAGTCGGCTCACGGCGTTCTCGCCGTGCCGGGCTCGTACGCGCCGCCCCGGCGCGCCGGCAAGTACAAGGGCGGCGGGGTCGGCCCCTCGCCGTGCTACTCCTACTCGGCGTGCGTGGTGGAGCTGTCGGTGGACCCGGAGACGGGCGAGGTCGGGATCCACGACGTCTGGATCGCCCACGATGTCGGGCGCGCGCTGAACCCGCTGCTGGTCGAAGGCCAGGTCGAGGGCTCGATCTACATGGGGATCGGCGAGGCGCTGATGGAGGAGCAGGTCTTCCGGAAGGGCCTGCACAAGTCCCCCTCGATGCTCGAGTACAAGAGCCCGACCACGCTCGAGACGCCCGAGATCCACACGATCCTCGTCGAGACCGACGATCCCGAGGGGCCGTTCGGCGCGAAGGAGGCGGGGCAGGGCCCGCTCCTGCCGGTGATCCCGGCGATCGCGAATGCGGTCTACGCCGCCGTCGGCGTCCGGATCGACGAGGTCCCGATCACCCCGGACAAGATCCTCGCGGCGCTCGAGCGCAAGCGCCAGGGGAAGACGCCGCGCGTCGGCCCCGACCGTCTCCCACTCTTCACGTTCCCGGCTCCCCGGGTGGTCGAGTCCGCGTTCGGCCACCCCGCGGATGGCATCGCCGTGCGGCCGTTCCAGGACGCGTGGCCGGGTGGGGAGGGGGCGCGAGGGTGAGGCGCGCGAGGTTGGCGAGCGTGAGGTTGATTCCACCGGCTGGCGGGGACCGCGGGTCCTGGCGCGCCGGGCAGCCCCACGGTGCTCGCTCCCGCGCGCGCTGCTGTGATCCCGACCGTGGTGGGTTTCTGGCATTCGCGCGCGATTGTTCGGCGGTGCGCTCCGCGCCGTGGGGCGCCCCGCCCGGCGCGCCACCCGCTGGGTCCCACGCCAGCTGCGCCACGGCGGGCCTGGATCTGGTCGGGTCGGTTGCGCTGGGGCACGGGTCAACCGGCGTGAGCGAGCCGATGGCTCACAGGTCCGTGGTGGAGCGGGATTGCCTGCTGCCCGTCGAGCTCGCGCACCCGTTTGTGGTGGGGGCGTAGATGTTGCGGTTGCCGCCGTGTACGTTTCTGGGGGCGCGGAGCGTCGGCGACGCGCTGAAGTTCATGGCGGATTCGGGGCCGGAGGCGATGCTGGTGGCCGGGGGGACCGACCTGTACCCGAACATGAAGCGGCGCCAGTTCGAGCCGAAGGTGCTGGTCGGTCTGCGCGGGATCCGTGAACTGGACGGTGTGCGCGGCTCGGCCGCGTCCGGGTTCGTGATCGGGTCGCAGACGACGCTCACCCGGGTCGCGCGGCACGCGGGGCTGCGCGAGGCGTTTCCGGGGCTCGCCACGGCCGCCGGCCTCGTTTCCAGCCCGCAGCTCCGGAACATGGGGACGATCGGCGGGAACGTGTGCGTCGACACCCGATGCAACTACTACAACCAGTCCTACCAGTGGCGGAAGGCCGTCGGCTTCTGCATGAAGAAGGACGGCGACATCTGCCTCGTCGCGCCGGGCAGCCCGCGTTGCTGGGCGGTGTCCTCCTCGGACACGGCGCCCGTGCTCTGGAGCCTCGGTGCCAGCGTGCGGCTCCACGGGGCCGGAGGAGAGCGGCTGGTCTCGATCGAGCAGCTCTACCGGGACGACGGCATCGACTATCTCGCCAAGCGTCCCGACGAGATCCTCACCGAGATCCTGCTGCCGCCCGCCGACGGGACCCGCTCCGTCTACCTGAAGCTGCGCCGTCGCGGCTCGTTCGATTTCCCCGTCCTCGGCGTGGCGGTCGCCCTGCGCCAGGACGGTGATACGGTCCGCGACGCCCGGATCGTGCTGGGCGCGGTCGCCTCCGAGCCTCGCGAGGCGAGGGACGCGGCCACCTTGCTGGCCGGCCAGCGGCTGACGCCGGACGTGATCGACGCCGTCGCCGCGGCCGCATCGAAGCCCTCGAAGCCCCTGGACAACACCGACTTCACGCACCCGTACCGCAAGAAGATGACCCGCGTCTTCGTCGCCCGCGCCCTCCGCCACCTCGCCGG
>CAZWXA010000491.1:0-2967 GCA_964637755.1 uncultured bacterium
GGGGCGCCCCGCCCGCCGCGCCACCCGTCCGGTCCCAGTTGCCGGCGTTCATGAACAATCCGGGCTGGCGCCGCCGCGAGTGAGGCTGAGCCATCAGGCAGAAGCCGACGGGACGTGGTCAACGGGGGTCATGATAGACAAGAGACGGGCCAGAACAAAGCCTCGCCGTCCGGGCGCCCCGTATGGCACGATCGTTGAGCGCATCGGCCGATCGCCGGGCTGCGGGCCGTGGCGGCCGGTACCGGCGGGGCACCGGGATGACACGCGCGACAGACGACAGCAGGGGAGCGGGACGATGCAGGCGGGGCAAACCCAGGGAGTCCGAGGAGACCTCGACGCGCTGGACGGAGAGACCCGTCGCGAGGGCCGAGGCGCTGCGGGAAGCAAGCGACGGTGGCTGACCGTCTCGCTCAAGCTGAAGCTCGGCCTCGTCATCACGTCGCTCGTGGTCCTCACGGTGGCCCTCGTCGCGTTCCTTCTCCTGCGACAGCAGCAGCAGAGCCTCACCCGGGAGATGGAGAAGCGGGGGCTCGCGATCGCCGAGAACCTCGCCGCCGGGGCGCGAACCTCGCTCCTGCAGAACGACGATCTCAGCCTCAACGTCCTCGTGAAGGACGCCATGAAGGACGCCGACGTCGCGTACGTCGTCATCGCCGATCACGAGGGGCGAGCCCGTGCCCACTCGGACCTGTCGATGATCGGCAAGCCCGTGGCGCGCCGGGCCGAGCTGCCGGCTCCCGGCGGTCGGCTCGTGGTGCGGACGTACCGGTCGCCGACGCGGGGCGAGATCATCGACTTCACCGTGCCCCTCGCCTTCAGCGGCGTCTCGCTGGGCGCCCTCTACCTCGGCTTCAGCCAGGACACGATCGTCGCGGCGCTGGCCGCGGCTCGCCGGGACGCGGTTCTCGTCACGCTCGTCATGGTCGCGGTGGGTGTCGGCGGGGCCGTCGGTCTCGCCACGCTCCTCTCGCGGCCCATCTTCCGCCTGGTCGAGGGCACGCGCGCCATCGCCGCGGGCAACTTCCAGGTCTCCCTGCGCGTCGCCTCGCGCGACGAGCTCGGAACGCTCACGGAGGCGTTCAACCAGATGGCACGGAGCCTCCGCGAGAAGGAGATGATCAAGCGGGCGTTCAGCCGCTACGTGGCGCGCGAGGTGGTGGAGGAGATCCTCAAGGACCCCGAGCAGCTCCACCTCGAGGGCGAGCGCCGCGAGGTGACCGTGCTCTTCTGCGACGTGCGGGGCTTCACGCCCCTCTCCGAGCGCCTGAGCCCGGAGGAGGTGGTCACCCTCCTGAACGATTTCTACACGCTCATGATCGACGTCACGTTCCGGCACGACGGCACGCTCGACAAGTTCCTGGGCGACGCGGTCATGGCGATCTTCGGCGCGCCGATGGTGCAGGCCGACCACGCCGTCCGGGCCGTCCGGACGGCCCTCGCGATGCAGGCCGGCATCGAGGCCCTCAGCCGTCGGCGCGTCCGCGAAGGGAAGGACCCGCTCGGGGTGGGGATCGGGGTCAATGCGGGCGAGGTTGTCGCGGGGACGGTGGGGACCGAGGAGCGGATGGAGTACACCGTGATCGGAGACAACGTGAACCTCGCGTCGCGGCTCGTCTCGACCGCCAAGCCGGGACAGATCCTCATCAGCCGGCGGACCCTTGATCTCACGGGCGAACTCTTCGAGGTGCGCAACCTCGGCCGCCTGCGGGTCAAGGGGAAGGACGAAGAGGTCGAAATCTACGAGGTGCTCGGTGACCGGGAGGGGGCATGAAGGGCGAACGCGTTCGCGTCAGCGGCAGGGCCGTGCGGGCGGGCGAGGTGCCGGGACTCGCGGGCCGTGGAAGCAGGACGACCCGTGGCGCGTTCCGGGTCCTGTGCGCGGGATGGCGAGAGGCATGAGCGAGCCACGAGGAAGGGGTGCCGCGAGGTGGCGCGTCCTGGTGCTGGCGGGTGCGGCGCTGCTCGCGGGCGCCTGTGCCTCCACCACACCGGGCGCCGTGCCGGTGTCGCCGGCGCCGGCGGCGCGCGCCGCGGTTCCGCCCCCCGCGGTCCCGTCCGAGGTCTTCGAGTCCGAGGACTTCATCGTCACGGTTCTCCGGGCCGACGAGACGTCGGCGACCCTGGCGGCCCGGCATCTCGGCGACGCCGGCCGGGCCTGGATGATCGAGGACTACAACCGGGCGCGGACGTTCGCCGCCGGCCAGCAGGTCGTCGTCCCGAGGCGGCCCTGGAACCTCTCGGGGGTCGAGGCGTCCGGCTACCAGATCGTTCCGATCCTCGTGTACCACAACCTCGGGCCCCAGGCGAAGGGGCGCCTCGTGCTCGCCGCCCGGATGTTCGAGCAGCAGATGCGGTACCTCAAGGCCGAGGGATACCGGGTGGTGACGCTGAAGGAATTCATCGAGTGGACGCGTCTTGCGCGTCAGCTCCCGAGGCGGTCCGTGGTGCTGACCTTCGACGACGGCTACAAGGCGTTCCGCGAGCACGCCTATCCGGTGCTGAAGGAGCTGGGCTTCCCCGCGACCCTGTTCGTGTACACGGACTACGTGGGGGCCGGCCGGAACGCCCTCACCTGGATCGAGCTCCGCGAGCTGGCCCGCGAGGGGTTCGACGTCCAGGCGCACTCGAAGACCCACGCCGACCTGCGGCGCGCGGCTGGCGAGGGCGCCCCCCAGTATGCGCGCCGGATGAAGGCGGAGCTGGCGCAGCCGCTCGACCTGTTCCGGGCCCAGATCGGACGGTCCGTCGAGGCGCTGGCCTACCCCTATGGGTGGACTGACGAGGAGCTCGTGCGCCAGGTGCAGGCGTCCGGCTACACCGCCGCCTTCACCGTCCGCCGGCAGGCGAACGCGCCGTTCGTCTCTCCGTTCGCCATCCACCGGAGCCAGATCTACGCCGAGATGAGTCTCGAGGAGTTCGCCCGGAACCTCACCGTGTTCCATGACGAGAACCTGGTCCGGTGACGGC
>CAZWXA010000492.1:0-2964 GCA_964637755.1 uncultured bacterium
ACTAGCCGCGGTCCCGTTCCTCGAGGACGGCCGAGCGGACACGCCCCTTCGGATCCCTTGGCCTGGGCAGGTCCCAGAAACGCTTCGGCAATCGGCCGGAGCCAATCCTGACCAGACCGTGGCGGGCCATCTCGGCAAGATGCGGCGGCAGGGCTTCGGAACCGCTGATTGGCACGAGCTTGGCCACCGGGCGGCCGCGCTCGCTCACGAGCACCTCCTCGCCGGCCTTCACCCGTCGGAGATAATCGCTGAGAGACGCCTTGAGCTTCGAGACCGTGGCAACCTGCACGTCGGGATCTCCGGAACCGAATCGATGTGGCCATTCTGGTCTGATCGATCAGCCGTGTCAAGGCTGCTCCATGCGCGCGGCGAGATGGGTGGTCTGCCCGACGGCGCGACCGATGTCAGGCGAAGTTGATGTTGTTGACGATACCTTCGACGCCGGCGCTCTCGATGAGTCGCAGGAACGCAGCCCGCTCAGCAGCTCGGGATCGACGTCGAATCACGACGATGATGCCGTGGTGCGGTCGCTCTCGCGCCAGCTGAAGAAAATCATCTCGATTGCACGTGATGACGATCAGGTCGTTGTGGTAGGCGTGGTCGAGAACGGCGGCGTCGGACACCTCACCGGTGAGCACCTCGCGCACCCGATTCACCCTATGTCCGAGGTGCTCGAGGAGGTACGTCAGGTCGTCCGGGACATCGTGGTCGAGGAGAAAGTTCACTCGCCGGCTGACATTTGCCGGGCGACGAGAACATCGACCTCGCCTCGGTGGTCCTCGTAGTACGCCAGGCACTCGTACACCTGTGCCCGCGTGAGCTCGGGGAAGCAGTTGGCGATGAGGCTATCGATCGCCTCGCCGTTCTGCAGGAGGCCGATCACGTCGTGAACGCCGATGCGCGTGCCGTCGACCCGGGCGTGCCCGCCACGAACGCCAGGGGCCCGGACGATGTAGCGGTACGACGGTTCGATGGTGCTCACGCCGACAGTGTAGCCTTCCGAGCCTGCCGACCGCAACGCGCCGACTATTGCGACCTCGTGCCCGGGAGACGCCGAAATGGCGAATGAGACACATGACACGCGGACACGGATGGACGTCTTCGAGGCCGTTCGCACGCTCCTCGCCCGTGCGGAGTACGTCCCCGGGGCCGGACGTGGTCAACGCCGAGTGAAGGGGAGGCGGCGGCCCGCGCGCGTCAGCGCGCGGGGGTCATGTGACGCGGGAGCCAGAGGGCGAGGTCGGGGACCAGGAAGAGCAGGACCACGAGGACGACCATCAGGACCACGTAGGGCGTGGTCCCGCGCGTCACGTCGCTCGCCGTCGCCCCCCGCATCAGGTTCTGGATGACGAACAGGTTGAGGCCGACGGGCGGCGTGATGAGGCCGATCTCCAGCCAGACGACCATGATGACGCCGAACCAGACCGGATCGAAGCCGAGCCCGGTGACGAGGGGGAAGAGGATGGGCAGGATGATGATCATCACCGAGAGCTCCTCGAGCGCATAGGCGATGACGAGCAGCACGACGAAGATCGCCGCGAAGAACGCCCAGCGCGGCAGCTCCAGACCGACCACGAGGCCGAAGAGGGCCCGGGGGGCGCCGATGAGCGCGATGACGTGGGAGAACATCGACGCGAAGATGATGATGAGCATGACCATCGACGTGGTGCGGACGGTGGCGTGGAAGGCGTCACGGAGGGCGCGCCAGGTGAGGGTGCGGAAGGCGGCGGCGAGGAGCAGGCTCACGAGCGAGCCGAGGGCGGCCGCCTCCGTGGGCGTCACGATCCCCGCGTACATGGAGCCGAGCACCACCACGATGAGGAGCGCCACCGGCGCCACCTCCCAGAGCGAGCGCAGCGCGTCGCGGACGGAGCCGCGGTCCTCGGCCACCCGCGGCGCCGCCTGCGGCCAGATCACGGCGTAGCCGATCACGAAGCCGGCGAAGAGGAGGGCGAGGACGGCGCCGGGGACGATTCCCGCCATGTAGAGGTGGCCGATCGACGTCTCCGTCATGACCCCGTAGATGATCATGGGGATCGAGGGCGGGATGAGGATGCCGAGGGTGCCGCCGGCGGCGAGAGAGCCGAAGATCAGGGGCCGGTAGTACCCGCGCCGCTCCATCTCGGGGATGGCGATCATCCCGATGGTGGCCGCGGTGGCCACGCTGGAGCCGGAGACGGCGGCGAAGATGGCGCACGAGAAGATGCTGGCCACCGCCAGACCGCCCGGCAGGAACGACACCCACCGCGCCACCGCCGTGTAGAGCCCCCGGCCGATGCCCGAGTGCAGGAGGATGCCGCTCATGAACACGAAGAGCGGGACCGCGAGGAAGGAGAAGCTGGAGCCGTTCGACCACGCGATCGAGCCCACCACGCCCAGCCCGACCGTGAAGCCCTTCAGCCAGAGGAGGCCGACGACGCCGACGATCCCGAGCGCGATCGAGATCTCGACCCCGAGGGCGAAGAGCAGAAACATCAGCCCGACGAGGAGGCCGCCGAGGACGGGCTCGCTCACGCGTGGCCGGCCGGGGTCACCTCGTCGCGCGCGGACCCTGGACCGAGGGCCGCCCTCACCTGCCGCGCCAGGGCGGCCAGCATCACCAGGGCCATGAGGGCGAGCCCGGCGGGGATGAGGAGCATGGGCAGCCAGAGCGGGTAGAGCATCACGGTGGACACGCGGCCGTAGCGGTACGCGGTGATCGTGGACTGCGTGGTCACCCAGATGACGATGGCCAGGAAGACGACGCCGAGGGCGAGGGTGGCCGCGCGCAGCCGGGCCCGGACGGCGGGCGGGAGGCGCGCGGAGACGAGGTCCACCCGGACGTGACCACCCGCGCGAAAGGTGAAGGCGGCGCCGCCGAAGATCACGAGCACCTCGAGGAAGCTCGCCACCTCGTCGACGAAGAGCTGCGGCCGCTCGAAGAGGTACCGCATGGCGACGTCGTAGGAGATGAGGAGCACGATG
>CAZWXA010000493.1:0-2950 GCA_964637755.1 uncultured bacterium
AGGAGGCCGCGGGAGAGGGCACATCAGCGGAGTTGGCTCGCTCGCCTTGCATCCGGCCCCTTCTCGAGCGGCCCAGAGGGTCCCGGATCGCCATGGCTAGGTGGAGGGCAGCACCTGGATGGAGCCGCGGTGGATCGAGATCTGCCAGTGCCGGTCGCGGCCGAGGTCCAGGATCTCGTACACGAGCTTCGGGACCTCGACCTCCAGATCGTGGTCGCCCTGGGCGGGCGCGCCCGGCTCGTCGAGCCGCAGGTAGAGCGACCAGACCGTTCCGGCGTCGGCCTCGCGGATCACGGTGGCGCTCATCAGGTTCATGTGGTGCTCCGCGTCCGGTCCGGCGC
The DNA here is from genome assembly GCA_964637755.1 of uncultured bacterium. Lineage (GTDB taxonomy): Bacteria > Methylomirabilota > Methylomirabilia > Rokubacteriales > CSP1-6 > AR9. The sequence continues at coordinate 342 of CAZWXA010000493.1, forward strand.
GGTCCTTGCGGATGAGCCGCACGTACTCCGGCCGGATGTAGAAGGCGAGCGGGTGTCGCGGTTCCGGCAAGTAGGAGCGGGTGGGCGAGTTGATTGCCTCGAGGAGCTGTCCTCGCCACCGGAACCGGATCGCCTCCGGGGTCGCCTTGACGACGGTGCCGCGGAGGATGTTGCGGATGCCCATGACGCGCGCGACGGACTCGGAGGCGGGCTGCCAGAGCAGATCCGACTTGGGGGCCGCCTGGATGACGCGGCCGTTCTCGTAGACGACCACCGTGTTCGCGAGCTGGTAGGCCTCCGTGAGGTCGTGCGTCACGAGGACCGCGGTCTTTCCCCAGTCGCGCAGGATCACGCCGAGGTCGTCCCGGAGCTGGCGGCGGAGGGGCGCGTCGAGGGCGGAGAGCGGCTAGTCGAGGAGCACCAGCTCGGGGTCGGGGGCGAGCGCCCGGCCGAGAGCCACGCGCTGCTGCTGGCCGCCCGAGAGCTGGCGGGGATAGCGGGGAGCGAGGCCCGCGAGGCCGAGCCGCTCGAGGACTTCCCCCGTCCGTGCGGCCCGGTCCGCGCGGGGGCGGCCGTGCAGCCCGAAGGCGACGTTCTCGGCGACCGTCAGGTGAGGGAAGAGTGCGTACCCCTGAAAGACGTATCCGAGCCGTCGGGCCTGGGGCGGCAGGTCGACGCCTGCGGTCGAATCGAACAGCGCGCGCCGGTTGACCTCGATACGGCCGCGATCGGGCCGCACGAGGCCGGCCAGACAGTGGAGCGTCAGCGTCTTGCCCGACCCCGAGGGACCGAAGAGGACCACCGTGCCGTCGCCCGCGGACCATTCGATGTCGAGCGTGAAGCCCGGAAGCGATCTGACGACTCGGACGCTCAGCCCGTTGCTCAGCCGGATCCCCTCCACGGCGCGCTCCGAGGAATACGCGCGATCTCTGACGGCAGGGACCCCGGTGGCCCTCGCGCGCCGGCGTTCCGCCCCCGCTAGTATCGCAGACCGGCGAGGTGGCGTACCCCTGCGCCGCGAGGGCCCAGGACGGAGCGGGAACGCGCGCCCTACGCGGCGCGGCGCTGCTGGATCCAGGTGAGCGCGGCGTTGACCAGGAACATGATCGCGAGGAGCAGGAGCGAGAGCGCGATCGCGACGTCGAAGTTGCCCTTGCTCGTCTCGAGCACGGTCGCGGTGGTGAGGACCCGTGTCTGGCCCCTGATGTTGCCGCCGACCATGATCGACGCGCCGACTTCCGAGATGACGCCGCCGAAGCCGGCCATCGCCGCCGCGAGCATCGGCAGCCGTGCCTCCTGGATCAGGACCCCGAGCATCTGCCAGCGCGAGGCGCCGAGTCCCAGTATCTGTATGCGGAATTTCTCCGGGATCTGCTGGATCGCGGCCAGCGTCAGGCCCACCACGATCGGGGCGGCGATGACGACCTGGGCCAGGACCATCGCGGTCGGGGTGTAGATCCAGCCGAGAGACCCGAGGGGGCCGCTGCGCCAGAGCAGCATCGACACGAGGAGGCCCACGACCACGGGCGGCAGACCCATGCCGGTGTTGACGAGGCTGATCACGAGCCCGCGCCCCGGAAATCGCGCCAGCGCGAGCGCCACGCCGAGGGGAATCCCGGCGAGGAGCGCCAGGAGGGTGGCGACCCCCGAGATCTCGAGCGAGCGCAGCATGATGCCCAGGACCTCGGGGTCGGCGCCTGCCAGGAGCCCCAGTGCGCGGCGGGCGCCGTCCCAGAGGAGCGACATGCTACCGGGGCTCGGGTCGGCCGGCGTCCGGAAAGAAGAGCGGCGCGCCGTGGCGATCGACGCCGAACGTCCTGATCGCCGCCTGGGCCTCCGCTGAGACGAGGAAGTCCGCGAAGGCCTTGCCCCCGGCGGCGTTGGTCGCCGGGAATCTGGCCGGGTCCGGGCGCAGGACGTGATAGACGTTCAGCAGCCGGTTGTCGCCCTCGAGGACGATCGCCAGGTCGAGGCGCCGGCGGAACGCCAGGTAGGTGCCGCGGTCGGTCAGCGTGTAGGCGCCCTTCTCCGAGGCGATCGTGAGCGTCGCGCCCATGCCCTGGCCGCTCTCGATGTACCAGTCGCCGCGCGAGAGGACGGCCGCTTCTTTCCAGAGCGCCAGCTCCCTCGCGTGCGTCCCCGAGCCGTCGCCGCGCGAGACGAAGGGGGCCTTCCGGTCGGCGATCTGCCGGAACGCGATCGCCGCCAGATTGCGCTCGAGCGGGCGCACGCGGGCGGGATCGGCCGGAGGCCCGACCAGCACGAAGTCGTTGTGCATGACGAGCCGGCGGTCGGTCAGGGCTCCCTTGCGTACGTGCTCGAGCTCGAGCTCGGGCGCGTGGGCGAGGACGACGTCGGCGTCCCCCCGCGCGCCCATCGCCAGCGCCTGGCCGGTCCCGACCGCGATCGTCTTGACGCCGTGGCCCGTCCGCTTCTCGAACATCGGCACGAGCAGGTCGAGGAGCCCGGAGTCCTGCGTGCTCGTCGTCGTCGCCAGGATCACGGGGGCCGGGTCGGCGTGCGCCAGGCCCGCCAGGGAGAGCACGAGGGCGATGACGGCGACGATCCGGTGGCCCATCCGGGAACGCGAGGTGGCTCGCGGGCTAATC
>CAZWXA010000494.1:0-2939 GCA_964637755.1 uncultured bacterium
GGATGCCCGCCTCGTGGGCGAAGGCGTTCTCTCCCACCACCGCCTTGTTCGGCTGGACGTGGATCCCCGTGATGTGCGAGAGGAGTCGCGAGGTCCGGAAGATCTCCTCGGTCCGGACACCGGTCTCCGCGCCGAAGAAGTCCTTGCGGGTGCGGAGCGCCATCACGACCTCTTCGAGCGAGGCGTTGCCCGCGCGCTCGCCGATCCCGTTGACCGTGCACTCGATCTGGCGGGCGCCGTGCAGGAGGGCCGTCAGCGAGTTCGCCACGGCCTGCCCCAGGTCGTTGTGGCAGTGGACGGAGACGACGACGTTCTCGACGCCCTGGACGCGCTCCTGGATGCGCGCGATCCGCTCGCCCCACTCCTGCGGCACCGCGTACCCGACGGTGTCGGGGATGTTGATCGTCGTGGCCCCGGCCTCGATCACGGCCGAGAGCACGTCGCACATGTAGTCGAAATCCGACCGCGACGCGTCCTCCGGAGAGAACTCCACGTCCGCGCAGTAGCCGCGGGCGTGCCGCACCGCCTCGACGGCCGCCTTCAGCACCTCGGCCCGCGACTTCCGGAGCTTGTACTTGAGGTGAATGTCGGAGGTCGCGACGAAGGTGTGGATGCGGGGTACCTTCGCATGGCGGACAGCCTCCCAGCAACGGTCGATGTCGGCGAGCCCCACCCGGGACAGGCCGCAGATCGAGGGCGCGCCCTCCAGCGTGCCCACCTGCCGCGCGACCTCGCGCGTCGCCTCGAAGTCCTCCTCGGAGGAGATGGGGAACCCGGCCTCGATCACGTCGACGTTCAGGCGGGCGAGCTGCCGCGCCATCTCGAGCTTCTCCATCGTGTTCATCGAAAAGCCCGGCGCCTGCTCGCCGTCCCGCAGCGTCGTGTCGAAGATGATGACCCGACTCCCCTCAGTCATGCTGGCTTACCTCCTTGGATTCTCGGCGTTCGGCCTCGGCCGCCGGCGCCTCGCCGCGACCGACCATCAGGCGGCGCGCGGGCCCCGATAGCACGTAGAGCGCGAAGAGCGCGAACAGGAAGACCTCGTGGTGCGTGGCCACGATCATGACCGAGAGCACGACGATCAGCAGCGTCTGGAGCGGCCGCCGCTGCGCGAACTCGAGGTCCTTGAAGCTCCAGTAGCGGACGGTCGACACCATCAGGAGCGCCACCAGGTACGTGGCGGCGGCGATGGCGACGAGCCCCCACTGCGCGAGCGGCCCACCCACCAGGAGGAGCACCGTCGAGGCCGCGAGCCCGGCCGCCGCCGGTGTGGGCAGGCCCACGAAGAACCGCCGGTCGCCCGTCCCCGTATGGACGTTGAAGCGCGCGAGCCGGAGCACGCCGCAGATCACGAAGAGGAACGCCCCGAACCAGGCCGGCCGGCCGAGCTGGCCCAGCGCGAAGGTGTAGAGCAGGAACGCCGGGGCGACACAGAACGAGACGGCGTCGGCGAGCGAGTCGAACTCGACGCCGAACTGGCTCGTGGCGTGCATGAGGCGCGCGATCCGCCCGTCGAGGACGTCCATGACCATGGCGACGAAGATCGCGAGGGCGGCGTGGTCGTAGCGGTGCTCGCCCGTGAAGACGATGGCGAGGAATCCGCAGAAGAGGTTGCCCGTCGTCAGCAGGCTCGGCAGCAGGAAGATGCCGCGCCGCCGATGGGCGCGCAGTTCCTGCCAGCGTCTGCGCCGGGGGCGCATGCCACGGCGCCGCATTATCGGAGCACTCCGATCACGCTCTCTCCTCCCTTGACGTGCTCGCCGACACGCACGCGCACATCCGTGTCGCGCGGCACACACAGGTCCGTCCTGGATCCAAAGCGGATCATCCCGTAACGATCCCCGGCGCGGAGTTGATCGCCGGGTGCCACCCGGCACACGACGCGCCTGGCCAGGACGCCGGCGATCTGCGTCACCGTCACCCGGGCCCGCTCTCCCTGCAGGTGAAGCGCACACCGCTCGTTGAGCTCCGCGGCATCCGCCCGGTAGGCGGCCACGAACCGCCCCGGCACGTGATGGGTCGCCGCCACCACCCCCGAGATCGGGGCGCGGTTCACGTGCACGTCGAGCGGGGACAGAAAGATGGAGATGCGGACGGCGTCGCCGACGAAGCCGTCGCGCAGGGCCGCGACACTCGTCACGCGGCCGTCAGCCGGCGAGAGCACGGCGTCGGCGATGGCCGGTGCCTCCCGGTCTGGATCGCGGAAGAACCCGGCGGACGCGAGCGACGCCAGTGCGAACGGCGCCGCGAGCCACCGCTTCCGTGCGACCACCAGCGCGAGCGCGATGGCACCGGGCACGGCGACGAACGCCCATCCTTCCCCCGCTATCCGGAAGCTCATCCGATGGAGATCATCCCATGCGCGGCGGCGTGATCCAGCTCGACTCATCACGGCGGGGGCGGTGCCCCCGCCACCCCCCGGCCCGCGACGGAATCATCTCCCTCAATCTCCCTCATCCCATGCGCGGCGGCGTGATCCAGCTCATCATTGCGCGGAGGCGCTTGCCGACTTCCTCGATCGGGTGGTCGGCGTCGCGCCTGCGCATGGCGAGGAAACCCGGGCGGTTGGCCTGGTTCTCCAGCACCCACTCGCGGGCAAAGGTGCCGTTCTGGATCTCCCCGAGGATCTTCTTCATCTCCGCCTTCGTCTGCTCGCTGACGACGCGGGGTCCCCGCGTGTAGTCGCCGTACTCGGCGGTGTCGGAGACCGAGTAGCGCATGTAGGCCAGCCCGCCCTGGTAGAAGAGGTCGACGATCAGCTTCATCTCGTGCATGCACTCGAAGTACGCGACCTCGGGCTGGTAGCCGGCCTCGACGAGCGTCTCGAACGCGGCCTTGATCAGGTGCGAGACGCCGCCGCAGAGCGTGGTCTGCTCCCCGAAGAGGTCGGTCTCGGTCTCCTCCTTGAACGTCGTCTCGATCACGCCGGCCCGCGTGCA
>CAZWXA010000495.1:0-2919 GCA_964637755.1 uncultured bacterium
CGGCAGCCGGTCGAGGTCGCCGTTCAGGCCCTTGTCCTTGCGCATGATGTCGCGCGCGGACTTGAGCAGCGAGCCCAGGGCCTGGGCGGTGGTGGCAGCGGCCACGGGGGACGCCTTCGCTCTAGGCGGCATAGAGCTCGGCCTGGAGCTCGGTCACGGCGGCGCGCAGCTTCTCCGCGTCACCGAACAGTTCGATGATCTCGGCGACGGTGCCGTGGCGGGAGAGTGGCGGAACCCGCAGCACGTCGGGCAGGAGGAACTGGGCGTCGCCGTGCTCGGCGTACTTCTCCAGCAGCTCATCGAGCACCTGGCGGGCCTCCGGCCCATAGCGGTCGAAGAAGTCCTTGCGGGTTTCGCGAAGACGTTGGGCCCGCTCCCGTCGGGTGCGCAGCGGCGCGTTGAAGGCCAGGTGGCACAGGAGATCGAAGGGATCGGCCTCCGGCTGGCCGGCGACCTCGGCCAGCTCGGTGAAGTCGATGCCGCGCTCCTCCAGCTTCTCGATGATCTCGGACCGCGTCGCCGGGTCGGCCCAGCGGGCGCGCAGCGCTGGCGCGCTCGGGCAGAGCATGCGGACCTTCTCCGCGGCGTAATCGGTGTACCGCACCATGCGAAGTTGCCTGCCGTCCGGATCGAGCTCGTACACGAGGTGCGCCGCGATCTCGACCCGGCCGCCGTCGAAGTAGAACTTGCGCCGCTCGTCCGGCGGCGGCTCGATGATCTCGGGCTCGGCGTCACTCTCGATCGTCGGGTTCCAGGGGGCGATAGTCTCGTGAAACGCCTTGACCTCCCCGTCTTTGGCAATCTCCTCTTCGGTCAGCCGGACCGGATCGCCGTCGAATGCCGGGTCGGCGAACAGCCGGGTCGCCGATCCGGTGTAATCGATGATGTTGAACCAGAGCTTGCCGTAGTCGTCGCGCACGCGGGTGCCGCGGCCGATCATCTGCTTGAACTCCGTCATGGATCCGACCACGCGGGCGAGCACCACGTTCTTGCAGGTGGGCGCGTCGACCCCGGTGGTGAGGAGCTGAGACGTCGTGAGGATCGCCGGCACCTGGGTCTCGACGTCCTGGAACCGGCCCAGGTGACCGCGTCCGACGTCGCCCTCGTCGGCGGTGACGCGGCACACGTAGTCAGAATGCTGCGCCGCGAGGTCACTGTTGAGATTGGACAGCGCCGTGCGCATCTCGCTGGCGTGCTCCTGGTCGACGCAGAAGACGATGGTCTTGGCGAAGCGGTCGGTCTTCTTCAGGAACTCGGTGAGGTGCCGGGCGATCGCCTCGGTCCGGGCGCGGAGCGCCACGGTCCGCTCGAAGTCCTTGGTATGGTACTCGTCGTCGGGGATCGACCGGCCGTAGCGGTCCAGCTCGTCCTTGCTCGGGCGCCAGCCGGCCGCGTCCCACTCGGTGACCACGCGATGCACCCGGTAGGGCGCAAGGAAACCGTCGTCGATCCCCTGCCGCAGGCTGTACTGGTAGATCGGATCCCCGAAGTAAAGGTAGGTGTCACGGGTCTCCTCGCGCAGCGGCGTGGCGGTCATGCCAAGCTGGACCGCCGGCTGGAAGTGATCCAGGATGACCCGCCAGGAGCTCTCCTCACGCGCGCTTCCGCGGTGGCACTCGTCCACGATGACGAGGTCGAAGAAGTCGGCGGGGAAGGACCGGAACAACCCCACGCGCCGCTCGTCCTCGGCGAGCGACTGGTAGATCCCGAAGTACATCTCCCGGCTCTTGACCACCTCGCCTGACTCGATCTTGCACCGCGCATCGCCGAACTCCGCGAAGATCCCATCCTTGGGTTGATCGATGAGAATATTGCGGTCGGCGAGGTAGAGGATCCGGGGACGGCGGTGTTCGCCCGTTCGATTCCAGCGGCCGGTCCAGAGCTTCCAGCAGATCTGGAACGCCACCGCGGTCTTCCCCGTGCCCGTCGCCATCGTCACGAGCAGGCGGCGCCGGCCGGTCAGGATGGCCTCCACCACCCGGTTGACCGCGATCTGCTGGTAGTAGCGCTCGCCCTTGCCGACCGCGTGGTTGAAGGGCGTGAGCAACTGATCGACCTGGGGGTCGCTCAGGCGGACCGCCGCCCGGTAGCGGTGCCAGAGGTCGGAAGGCGTCGGATAGTCAACCCGGGTGCGCTCGAGCCCTGTGAGGAAGTCGAACTCGACGATCTCTTGGCCGTTGGTCGCATACGCGAATTTCAGCCCGAGCATCGTCGCGTAGTCCTTCGCCTGCTCGAGGCCGTCGGACGCCCGCTTGTAGGCGGCCTTTGCCTCGATGACCGCAAGGGGGAAGTCGCGTCTGTATCGCAACAGGTAGTCCACGCGCTTCGGGGGCCGGCGGATGAACCCCTTGCCCGCCGGCACGATGCGCCCGTCGGTGATCGTGCGCTGCTCGGCGATCGAGTGTGGCTCGGTCTCCCAGCCCGCGTCCTGCAGCTTGGGAACGACGAATTTCCGACAGGTGTCGGCTTCGTTCATCCGTCGCCAGGGGTCAAACGCGCGGACTCGTCGCGAAGACCGAAGCGCCTCAGATCTGTGTCGAGGGCGGGAAGAGGTACCCGCATCCACCGGCAGGGTAGCGGAACCACGTCGGGTTAGACAAGCCTCCGCATCGACTCAAAATTTCGGTTACCGAGAGGAGGAGGCTAGATCAGAAGTCACGGTTACCCGGGACCCGAGGAACTCCTTCAGCCCGGCGTGTCGCTGGGCCAGGCGGCCCCGGGCGGCCCCCAGAGGTGACCTTGCCCACAGTCCACCCCGATCTCCCGGAGGATCGCCGCGATGGCCGGACGCTCGACCCACTCCGCGATCGTCTGCTTGCCGAGCGCGTGGGCGACGGTGGCGATGGCCTGGACCACGGCGCGGTTCGAGGGCTCGTCCTCGAGGCCCCGCACGAAGCTCCCGTCGATCTTGACGTAGTC
>CAZWXA010000496.1:0-2911 GCA_964637755.1 uncultured bacterium
GCTCGCGGTCCCGGTCCTCCCCGAAGGACGCGATCAGGAGCCCGGTGGCCAGGAGCACGGGTTGCTCGACGACGAACAGCCGGTCGTCGCCGGCATGGGCGAGGTAGAGGGGCCGGTCGAGGCCCCCGGCGATGGGCTCGAGCGTGATCGCCGCCGACGGCTGCGCGGCGACCTCCCCCCCGAGGCACGCCACCAGCACGAGCGCGCCGACCGACGCCACGAGCGAGCGAGGCACGAGGGACAGGATACCCCGGCCGCCCCGGACCGCGCGGTGAGCCTGCCGGATCAGAGGCCGGGCGCCACGACGGCGCCGGCCGGGCGCCGCCGCAGCAGGCTGCGGGCGCTCCCGTAGATCCCGGCGGGCAGGAAAATGATGAAGAGGATGAGGAGCAGGCCGTAGATCGTCTCCGCCATGCCGATGTACTTGAGTCCGAACGCGACGCGGAGGTACTCGGAGAGCGCGATCGTGAGCGCCGCGCCGACGGTCGGCCCGAGGAGCGAGTACATGCCGCCGAGCACCACGGCGAAGACGATCCGGAGCGAGACGCCGATGCCGGCGAGCGTCTCCGGGTTCACGTACGAGATGTACTGCGCGTACGCCACTCCGCCCGCGGCGGTGAGCGCGGCCGAGAGCAGGGTGATGCCGAGCTTGAACCGGGTCACGTGGATACCGACCGACGCGGCGGCCGTCTCGTCCTCGCCGATGGCCTCGAGCGCCGAGCGTGCCATGCTGCGGTCGACGCGGGTCCAGACGAGGAGGCCGCCGAGCCAGAGGACGAGCGCGCCGTAGTAGAAGACCCGCTTGTCCGCGAACTGCAGGGCGGCGAGGCTCCCGCCGGCGCCCGGCGCCCCGAGCGTCAGCCCGAGGGAGCCGCCGGTCCAGTCGCGCTCCGCGATGATCAGCAGGCGGATCACCTCGCCCACGGCCAGGGTCGTCAGGGCGAAGTAGTGGCCGACCACCCGGAACCGGAAGCACGGGTACCCGATGGCCAGCGCCAGGGCGACCGACAGGCCCACGGCGGCGATGCTGCCGAGCCAGGGCGTCAGGCCGAAGAAGTTCCAGAGAAGCGTCGTCGTGTAGGCGCCGACACCGAGGAAGGCGCCGTGGCCGAGGGAGACGAGACCGAAGCGGCCCATCAGGGACCACGCCGTGCCGATGAAGGACCAGATCAGGATCTGGATCAGCACGTGGAACACGTACGGCCCGATCCCGGCGACGGGGGCCAGCGCCAGGACGGCGAGGGCCCCCGCGGCGACGATGCGCGGCCCGGTCATTCCCGCCGCGCGAGGATCCCGCCCGGCCGGGCGAAGATCATCACGATGAAGAGCGCGAAGGCGATCACGTAGCCCATCTCGGTCGAGAGGAGCACCCCGCCGAGCGAGATGATCTCGCTCATGACGAACGACGCCACGAAGGCGCCCACCATGTTCCCGAGCCCGCCGAGGACGCAGATCATGAAGGTGAGGGGGCCGAACTGCGCGCCGAAGTACGGGTGGACGGAGTACTGCATGAGGAGGAGCACCGCCGCCAGACCCGCCATGCCGCCGCCGATCGCCGAGGTCACGATGTAGACGCGGCGCGGGTTGGCCCCCATCAGCAGCATGGCCTCCCGGTCCTGGGCGACCGCGCGCATCGCGGTGCCGAGGTAGGTGCGCGTGAGGAAGAGGTAGAGGCCGAGCATGGCCAGGATCGCGATCCCGAAGGCGATCAGCCGCGCGAAGGAGAGGAACATGCCGCCGACCTCGAGGACCGGAAGGTTGAGCCGGATCGAGCGGTGATCGGTCGTCCAGAGGAACGTCGCGAAGGACTGGATGAAGAAGAGGAGCCCGCCGGTGGCGAGGAGCTGGTTGACCGGGGGCGACTCCAGGATCGGCGAGATGATGAGCAGGTGCACCAGCACGCCGAGGAGCGCCACCACCGCGATCGCCCCGAGTCCCGCCAGCCAGATCGGCCACGCCCAGGACGCGATGAGGAAGTAGGCCGTGTACATGCCGAGGGTGACGAGGTCGACGTAGGCGATCCAGACGATGTCGACGACGCCGAAGATCAGGTTGAGCCCGAGCGCGAGCAGGGCCAGCACGCCGCCGAGGAGGATTCCGTTGATGGCGGACTCGGCGAGGAAGATCGGATCGATCAGCGGGAGGCCCTCACAGCCCGACGTAGGCCTTCCGGATGAAGTCCTGCTCCGCCAGCTCGGCGGCGCGGCCCTCCGTCCGGATGCGGCCGACCTCGAGCAGGTACCCGCGGTCGGCGAGCTTCAGGACCTGGCGCACGTTCTGCTCGACCACGAGGATCGTGTAGCCCTCCTCGCGCACGCGGCGGATCAGGTCGAACAGCCGCAGCACCATGACGGGCGCCAGCCCCATGGACGGCTCGTCGAGGAGGATGATCTTCGGCTGCGACATGAGCGCGCGGCCGATCGCGAGCATCTGCTGCTCGCCGCCGGAGAGCGTGCCGGCGCGCTGCTTCCGGCGCTCGGCGAGCACGGGGAAGAGCCCCCACACGCGATCGAGGTTCTCGGCGAACCGCGCGCGGGCCCGCGGCAGGAAGGCGCCCATCTTGAGGTTGTCGGCGACGCTGAGGGCCGGGAAGATGCGCCGGCCCTCCGGCACGTGGGCGATCCCGCGCGCGACGACCTCGTCCGCCCGCCGTCCCGTGAGCGCCGCCCCCTCGAAGGTCAGCGTCCCGGCGCGCGGCACGACCAGGCCCGAGATCACGCGCATCAGCGTGGTCTTGCCGGCGCCGTTCGGGCCCACCACCGCGACGGCCTCGCCCGCGTCCACGCGGAGGCTCACGTCCCAGAGCGCGGTGAACTCCCCGTATCCCGCGGTGATGCCGTGGAGCTCCAGCATCCGAGTCAACGTCGGGGGGAGCGACCGCCGCTCCCCCCGACACCCCCCAACGGGATCC
>CAZWXA010000497.1:0-2906 GCA_964637755.1 uncultured bacterium
TCGAACAGCTCCTGCTCGAGCAACGAGCCGCTGGTGATCCTGCGCATGCTGCCGCAATACCGGCAGTGGACGAACGCAGGTTCTCGGGCGATGAACAGGCTGCCACACTTCGCGCAGCCAGCGTCGTCGTCGGCGGCGCTCGCCTTGGGCGCCCTGCCGCTGGCACGCCGGGCCGGAAACCGCATCACGCGCGGCTTGTCGCGGTCACTCCCGGCCTTCGCTGCGTGAGCCTGTCTCGCCACGGCTGTCAGTCTATCCTCCCGCGGAACATGGCGGACTCACTCGCCGGAGTCGGCCCGCAGTGGGCGGCGTGTGGCTCAGCCCGGCGTCTCGGTCTCGCGCCCTTGCACCGCGAGATCGTACGCCGTGAGATCGGCGCCGGTGACGGGCACGAAGCGCGCCCCCCATATGGAGGTCGTGGCCGCCCGCGGCCGGGCCCGTCTTCATCGGCCGAGCGGCGTGAGGAACGGCCGGCCGCGCTCGGGTTGTCAGTCGCCGGCCGCCCACAGGTTCCCCCAGAAGACCGGCTCCGGCGCGAGGCGGACGCCGAAGCGCGCCTCGACAGCCGCTTGCACGCGACGCGCGAAGGCGGCGACCTCGCTCGCCCGGGCGCCCTGGTGCGCGACGATGGCCAGGGCGTGGCGGCTGGAGAGCCCCACGGCGCCCTCGGTATGGCCGCGCTCGAACCCCGCGCGCTCGATCAGCCACGCCGCCGAGAGCTTCACGCGACCGCCGGCCAGCGGCCAGCGAGGCATCGCCGGGTCGTGCACGAGCACCTCGAGGCTCGCCGCCTCGCCGGCCGTCAGGATCGGGTTGACGAAGAACGAGCCACAGCTCCGGCGGTTCTCGTCGGCGGCGTCCAGCACCATCGACTTCGACCGGCGGATGGCGAGGACGCTCTCCCGGACGTCGGCGAGCGACGGCCCCGCGACGCCGCGGGCCGCGAGGTGCTGCTCGACGTCGGCGTACCGGACGGCTGGACCGCCGCCCGGTCTGAGCCGGTACGTCACCGACAGCACCACGTGACGCCCGGGCGCGCCGCGCCTGAACAGGCTGTCGCGGTAGCCGAAGCGGCACTCTGGAGGGGACAGGGTCGCGATCCCCCTCTCGCTCACGTCGAGTGCACGAACGGCGGTCACCCTCTCGCTGACTTCCTGGCCGTAGGCGCCGACGTTCTGGATCGGGGTGGCGCCCACCAGGCCCGGGATGCCGCTCAGGCATTCGAGGCCCGCCCACCCGCGCTCGACCGTGTCGCGCACGAGGTCATCCCACGGCTCGCCCGCGGCCGCGGTCAGCTCGATCGTGCCATTGGCCTCGCGACTGGCGATCCCGCGGATGGCGATCCTCACCACGAGCCCCTCGACGCCGTCGTCCGCGACGACGAGGTTCGAGCCGCCGCCGAGCACGCGGAACGGGAGGCGCCGCCGCCCCGCCCACTCGATCGCGTCGAGCACCGTGTCCTCGTCCTGAGCCTCCACGAAGAACCGTGCCGGTCCCCCGAGGCGCATCGTGGTCAGCGGCGCCAGGGGCACGTTCTCGCGGACCTCCAGGTCCATCCCGCCGCTCCCTCCGACACCCCCCAGCGGGATCCCGCGGAGCATTTCCTCACGCCCTCTCATCTCAGTCGAAGACGATGACGCCGCGGGCCACCTGGCCGGTCCGGAGCGCTTCGAACCCCTCGTTGATCTGGTCGAGGGTGTAGGTGCGGCTGACGAGCTGGTCCAGCTTGAGGCGCCCGTCGAGGTACAGGTCGACGAGCCGCGGGAAGTCGAGGTTCGGCCGGACCGAGCCGTACATCGTGCCCTTGAGGGTCTTCTCCTGGAGCGCCATCGCATAGGGCGTGATCGGGGCCCGGACGCTCATCGCCGCCATCCCGACGATGACGGCCGTGCCGCCCGGCCGGATGGCGTCGATGATCTGGAGCGTCGTGGCCTCGCCGCCGATCGCGTCGAAGGCGTAGTCGGCGCCGCGCCCGTCGGTCAGCTCACGCACCCGCTCCACGACGTTGTCGGTCCTCGCGTCGAGCGTGTGCGTCGCGCCGAACTCCTTCGCGAACTGGAGCTTGCTGGGAAGCAGGTCGGCCCCGACGATCAGGCGGGCCCCCGCGAGCCTGGCCCCCTGGATCACGTTGAGCCCGACGCCGCCGCACCCGACCACGAGCACCGAGGCGCCCGCCTCGACCCCGGCCGCGCGCGTCACGGCGCCCACGCCCGTCGGGACGGCGCAGCCGAGGAGCGCCGCCTGGGGCCACGGCATCTCCCTCCGGATCGGCACCACCATCTCGGCGGGGCACACGACGCGCTCGGCGAACGTGCCGAGGCGCGCCATCTGGTTGATGCCCTGCCCGCGGAGGCTGAGCCGCAAGGTGCCGTCGAGCATGCCCCAGCGGGGAGACCGGTAGCCGTCGCAGAGGACCGAGCGGCCCATCGAGCAGTAGAGGCAGCGGCCGCAATGCGGGCGGAACGAGAAGATGACGTGGTCGCCGGGCTTGACGTGCTCGACGCCCGCGCCGATCTCCTCGACGACACCGGCCGCCTCGTGGCCGAGCACCATCGGGAGCGGCAGGGGCCAGTCGCCGTTGATCACGTGCCAGTCGCTGTGGCAGACGCCGGTCGCCTTGACCCGGACCCGGGCTTCGCCGGCCTGGGGGCCCTGCTGCTCGACATCGGCGATCTGGAGGGGTCTGTTCGGCTCGTGGCAGATCGCGGCTCTCATGGCTCTCTCCGTGTCGTGGAAATGGTCGAAGCGGGCTACAGGCTAGGCCAAACTCGCCTCGCGTTCAACCCACATGGTTCGCGGCCCGGACCGGGACTAGCCGGCTGCTGAAAAAGGCCCAGATGCAAGGCGGCGAGCGAGCGACGACTGAGGCGTATTCCTATACGCCGCAGGGAGGAGCGACCGAGCCG